>NZ_JBNAZM010000030.1:0-56129 GCF_051195215.1 Arhodomonas sp. AD133
AGGCTGTGCTCGACGGTCTCGCGGCCCTGGGCGGCGGTTTCGCTGGCCGTGCCGGCCTTCTCGGCGACCTCGCCGGTATTGCGGGCGATCTCCTGGACGGTGCTGCCCATCTCGTTGACGGCGGTGGCGACCTGATCGGTCTGGCCGGCCTGCTCGCCGGCCCAGTCGGCGGTCTGCTCCACCTGCTGTGAGACGCCGGAGACTGCTGTCTGCAGCTCCTCGCCGGTGGCGGCGACGCGCTGGACGATGGTCTGCAGCTCCGCGGCGAAGGCGTTGAAGCCGCGGGCGAGGTCGCCGAGCTCGTCGGCGCGATCCTCGTCGAGGCGCGTGCGCAGGTCGCCGCCATCGGAGCCCAGGTTGGCGAGGGTGTCGGCGAGACGGCGCAGGGGGCGGATCATGCCGCGCACCATCACCCCGATGACAAGCAGCGCCGCCGCGATGATCGCCGCAGCGAGCGCCGCGACCCAGACGACGGCGTCGTTGAGATCGGCGTAGAGCTCCGCGGCAGGGACCCGGGCCAGGGCGATCCAGCCGACGCTGGGCAGGTCGCGGGCGGCGACGATGTGGCGGGCGCCCTCATCGTCGATGACGCTGGTCCAGCGAAAGCCCTCGCCGTTGAGCAGTGTGTCCGCTGTCTCCGGCGTCATCCCCGGAAGCTCTGCGACTGGCGTGCCGGCCATCTTCTTGCCATCCGGGTGCACGGTGACCGCGCCGTCGGCACCGGCCAGGAACGCGTAGCCGCTCTCGCCCACGCGGGTATCGCGAACCGTCGCTGCCACGTCGGCGAGGCTGTAGCCGACGCCGCTGGCGCCTATGCGTTCGCCGTCGAGGCGGATCACGTGGTTGACGTACAGCGTGAGCACGCCGGTGTTGATGTTGACGTCGATGTTCAGGCGTTGCTCGACCCCGCTGGCGAGAAATCCGTAGAACCAACCGTCGTCGGGATCATCGCGTTCCAGGGTGCGGGTGACGCCTTTGTCCTCGTAGTAGTTGCCGGTCTGTCGTGACGCGAGCACGACACTGCTTGCCCCGAGCATTGACTTGAGGTTGCCCAGGTGCCGTTCCACCGCCCCGGCGTCGTTCTCGGGCTCTCCCGCGCTCAGCCACTCGCGGATGAACGCGTTGTTGGCCATGGTCCGTGTAACGGTCAGTGGCTCGTCGAGACTGCGGCCGATCTCGCTGGTCACGCCGTCGAGCACCGTCGGCAGCTCGGTGTCGGTGACACGGTGTTCCAGCAGGTTGCCGAAAAGCCGGTACTGCAGAGTTACCGCGGCCACGACGGCGAGCGTCATGGCGGCCCCGGTCGCGAGCAGGAGCTTCGCGGCTAGGGACAGGTCTTGCAAACGCATGATCGGATTCCACCCCCAGGTAGCCGTCGACGTTTATGGCCGCGCTTGTAGTCGTTCTACGTTGTTAACGGCGATTCGGCGGCGAACTTGAGGGTGATTGGATACAGGGTGGCACCGTTTCGTTGACAGGTTGCGATGAACCCGGTGCTACTGCGTCACCGGTTCATTCGCGGGGCATGGCTCGATATGCACCGCATGCCAGACGGTACTGGGGGAGGGCGGCCCCTCGCCGTAGTCAGCGCAGGTGTCGTGGCGCTTCAGGGTCATCGCCCGGCAAGTGACGAGCAGGCGGCCACCGTGGCTGTCCGCCCGCCAGTGCACCCTGATCCGCAGTGCGTCATCGGTGACGTCATCGTCCGGCGGCTCGACGCTCACATCGCCCGTGTGGCCCCGGGCCTGCAGCCACTGCAGCGCGGCCACCTCGGCGCACTGCGCCGGCGGCGGCAGCCGCGAGTCGCCGCGGTAGCAAGGCAGGTAGGGTCTGCCCGCGGCCTCCGCGCGCAACAGCGGCAGTACATCGGCGGGGGCGATGCGGCCGTATTTGCGCAGCCGTGGTAGCAGCACGGCACCGGCGGCGAGCCGGCAGCCGCCGAGATGGGTGCTCTCCCAGACATCGAAGCCGAGGTCGTGCCGGCGCACCGCCTCGGCGAAGGCGGAATAGGCGGCGTAGCCGAACTTCGCGCAGCACTTGTCTTTCCGGCCGTGGGTGCAGCAAAGCAGCATCGGCCACTGCACGCGGGTAGCGGGCCAGCTTTTGAGGTCGGTGCCCGAAGCCAGGGCATGCAGAAACCCGGCCAGCGCCTCGCGGGGCAGTTCGAAGGCCCGGCACTCCGGCATCAGCACGACTCTATGCATGTCGTCCGGCCGGTCGCGTCGATGGATCAGATTCACGCGCCGGCCGGCCGCGGCGATCGTGTCCAGCGCCTCGGCAATGCCGTCGGGCATATCCCTGGCCTTGCGCATGCTGCGCAGCCACTTGGCGCGCGGCCAGCTGACGAGGAGGTTGCGTTCCAAGTGCGCGCCGGTACCGGCCAGGGGGTCGCCGTCGGCCAGGCTGTCCACGGCGCAGAAGCGCTTACGCGGCCGGGGCGCTGGTCGCTCGTCGCCGGCTGTCATGCGGGGGCGCACGCCGTCTCGATGCGGCGGGAGGCCGCCGGCGAGCTGAGGGCGGGCACGCACAGGAGGCGGCCGCTGTGCGGGTCGCGGATCACGTTCGCCTCGAGATCGAACACCGTCCTGAGGTTGCCGGCCGTGAATACCGTCTCCGGCGTGCCGCTGTGCACGATGCGGCCGTTGCGCATCATCACGAGCACGTCCGCATAGGCGGCCGCCAGGTTGAGGTCGTGGAGGACGACCAGCAGCGTCCGCCCGTTGTCGTGAGCGAGCCGCACCAGTAGCTCCAGCAGGTCGACCTGTACCTTGAGGTCGAGAAACGTGGTGGGTTCGTCCAGCAGAATGAGGTCCGTCTCCTGGGCGAGGATCATGGCGATCCAGCAGCGTTGCCGCTGCCCGCCGGAGAGGTCGTCGATGGGCCGGTCGGCGAATGCCGCCACGTTCGCGGTCGCCATGGCGTCGTTCACGGCCCGCTCGTCCTCGCGTGTCCATTGCCGCCACAGGTGCTGGTGGGGGAAACGGCCGAGGGCCACCAGCTCGCGTACCGTGACGCCTTCCGGCGCGCTGGGTCCTTGTGGGAGAACCCCGAGCTTGCGTGCGATCTCGCGAGTGCTGCTGCGGTGGATGGCTGTGCCGTCCAGCAGAACCCGGCCCTGTGCGGGCGCAAGCGTGCGCGCCAGCGTCTTCAGCAGCGTCGACTTGCCGCTGCCGTTGGGGCCGAGCAGCATCGTCACCTGTCCGTCGGGAACGCGGAAGTCGACCTCGTGGACGACGGGGCGTTCATCGTAGCCGGCGGTCAAACATTCGCCGCGCAGGCGCTCGGCGCCCGCGGGGGCGTGGGCATGCAGTGTCATGGTGCGGCGTCGATGGCCAGATCAACAGCGAACACTATTATGAACAAAACTCATTTGCAATCTCTCGGGTGTGCGAATGTGCGAACGAGTTGCATTTGTGTTGCCGCCGTGACATTGTCTGCCGTCCTCTGAACTCGAATCCCGGTTGAGTGCAGCCACACCATGATGCGCGCAATCAGCTCGACGATGGCACTCGTGTTGCTGGCGGTTGCCGGCGTGTGTGCCGCGGAGCCGGTCCGCACGCTCAACCACGCCTTCGGAACGACGCGCGTCGAAGGCACTCCCCTGCGCGTCGTGACGCTCTACCAGGGGGCCAACGACACCGCCGTCGCCCTGGGGATCGAGCCGGTGGGCGTCGTCGACTCGTGGGTGGAGAAGCCCATGTATCGCTACCTGCGCGAGCCCCTGTCGGAGGCCGCCCACCTGGGCCTGGAAACGCAGCCGAATCTCGAGGGAATCGCCTGGCTTCAGCCCGATCTCATCGTCGCCACGCGCTATCGTCACGAGCAGATCCGGCACTTGCTCGCACGCATCGCCCCCACCGTCGCCCAGCGCACGGCATACGGTTTCAAGGAGACGTTGCGCCTGATGGGGCGGGCGACCGGCCGCGAGGCACGTGCCCGCGAACTGCTGGCGGACTGGCAGCGGCGGGTGGCGGCGTTTCGCAATCGCGCCCGCTGCGCGCTCGGTGAGGATTGGCCCCAGGAGGCCGCGGTGGTCGGGTTCAAGAGCGATCACGCGCGCATCTACTATTCCGGGTTCGCCGGCTCCATCCTCGAGGAGCTCGGTTTCCGCCGTCCGCAGGCCCATCAGGGCGGGGGCTGGGGGGTCAAGCTCACCAACCAGGAGAGCATTCCGGCCATGAACGCGGAGGTGATGTTCGTGTTCATGAACGACGACGACCCCGCAGTGGTAGAGAATTTCCGGCGTTGGCAGGCGCATCCGCTGTGGCGGACGCTCGACGCCGTGGACAACGACCGGGTGTATCACGTGGATAATGTCACCTGGAGCATGGGCGCCGGCATTCTCGCGGCCAATGCGGTGCTGGACGATCTCTTCGAAATCTACGGCCTGCGGGAGGGCGGGCGGGGGTGCTGAGCACGCCCCGCCAGAGGGCTGCCGGGCTCGCGCTCGGCGTGGTGCTCACCCTCGCTGCGCTGGTGGCGAGCATCGCTCTGGGCGTCACCAGCATGTCGATGACCACGGTGATCGAGGCGTTCCTGCACTACGATCCCGCCGATACCGACCACATCATTGTCCACAGCGAGCGGCTATCCCGCGCGGTGATTGCGGTGGTGGTGGGCGCCGGCCTCGCCGTCGCCGGCGCCCTGATGCAGGCGCTGACCCGTAATGCGCTCGCTTCTCCCGGCATCCTCGGCGTCAACGCCGGTGCCATGTTCTTCGTCGTCTCCGCGGCATCGGTGCTCACCCTGCGTACGCCCGCGGACTACGTCTGGGTGGCGTTCATCGGCGCGGCCGTGGCCGGCGCCATCGTCTACGTCCTGGGTAGCAGCCGTTCCACAGGGGTGTCGCCGATGCGCATCGTGCTCGCCGGTGTCGCCGTTTCCGCGCTGTTCGTCTCGTTCAGCCAGGGGCTTCTGGTGATCAACCAGGAGCGTCTCGAGAGCATCCTGTTCTGGATCGCCGGGTCGGTGTCCGGCCGTCGGCTGGATGCGGTGTTGCCGTTGCTGCCGTTTTTCGCGGCGGCCGCGCTGGTGTGCGTGGGGCTGGCCCGACAGCTCAATGTTCTCGTGCTCGATGAGGAGCTGGCGAAAGGGCTCGGGCAGCGGGCATTGCTGGTGCAGATGCTGGCGGGGGCGACGGTGGTGGTGCTCGCCGGTGGATCGGTGGCGATCGCGGGCATGATCGGCTTCGTCGGGCTGATCGTGCCGCACATGGCGCGGGCGCTGTTCGGCATGGATCACCGCTGGGTGCTGCCCGCCTGCGCTCTGCTCGGAGCGAGCCTGCTGCTACTCGCCGACACCCTCGCGCGTTTCCTCATCCCGCCGCAGGAGGTGCCGGTGGGCGTGATGACGGCGCTGCTGGGCACGCCGTTCTTCGTCTATCTGGCCCGTCGCAAGGGGCACGCGCTGTGAATCACGTGGTCCTGCGCAGCCCTGGTGACCGGATCGCGGCCCGATTCTCCCGACGCACCGCGGCGGTGGTGCTCTCGCTGGGCGTCGTTCTGCTCGCGAGTGTGTTCGCGTCTCTGTGCCTGGGCAGCCGTGCGACGCCGCCGGCGGCGGTGCTGGAGGCGCTGCTGGTACCGGGGGACGGCGCGAGATCGTTCATCGTCAACGAGCTCCGCCTGCCGCGGGTCGTGCTTGCCGTGCTCGTCGGCGCCGCGTTCGCGGTGGCGGGGTTGCTATTGCAGGCCCTGGTGCGCAATCCCCTGGCGTCCCCCGATGTCATCGGGGTGACCGGCGGGGGCAGCGTGGCTGCGGTGGTGTTCCTCGCCGTCCAGGGAACGGCGTTCCCGGTCCACAGGCTGCCCCCGGTTGCGATGACCGGCGCGGCCGCCTCCGCGTTGCTGATCGTGGCACTGGCCTGGCAGCGCGGCGTTACCCCGACGCGATTGGTGCTCATCGGCGTGGGCATCGCCGCGGCCATGGGTGCGGTGACCACGCTCGTCATGGTGCTGAACCCGGATACCACCACATTGCAGGCGTACGTCTGGCTCATCGGTAGCCTGTATGCGGCGCAGTGGCGGGAGGTCCAGGGCATCGTGCCCTGGTTCGCCCTATGTCTGCCGGTGGCGTTGTTTCACGCGCGCCACATGGATGCCCTTGCGCTCGGTGACGGCGTCGCCGCCGGGCTGGGCGTGAACGTGATGCGCACCCGGCTCGTGGTGCTGTCGGCGAGCGTGGTGCTGGCCGGGGCAGCGGTCGCCTTCGCCGGCGGCATCGGTTTCGTCGGGCTGATGGCACCCCACATTGCCCGGCGGCTCACGCGTGGCGGCTCACGCGTGGCGGATACGCCGGGCTGTTGCTGGTCTCCGCCATGGTGGGCGCAGTGATCGTTGTGTACGCCGACCTGATCGCACGGGTGGTCTTCCTGCCGCGGGATCTGCCCGCCGGTATCTTCGTTGCCGGTATCGGCGCGCCGTTCTTCGTCTATCTGCTCTATCGCAATCGGCACTGACGCTGGCCATGTGCCCGGGGGTGCGGCCCGGTCTGCCGGTGCGGCAGCGGCGCGTGGATCGTGGGGGGCGAGAGGCGGCGGCGCTGGCCGCCGCCTCTCGCCGGGGGTCAGAAGTCGAGCTGATAGCCGACGCTGACGGTCCGGCCACGGCCCTTGAAGTAATAGTCGTCGCTGACGCGGGCGGCCTGGGAATAGTAGGTGAAGTAGTCCTCGTCGAGCAGGTTCTCGACGCCCACGGTCATCCGGCCCACGGGCAGACGATAGGTCACCGCGGCGTCGACCAGGCTGTAGCCATCGAATTCCAGCTCCGGGTCGTCGACTTCGCGATCGAAGTAGTAGCTCGCCTGCAGGTGGCTGGACAGCCGGGAATGCCAGGTCGCGCTCCAGGCGACGGTCAGCGTGTCGGGTGCGATGTTGATGCCCGTGAGATCGGTATCCACGCGGCCGTCGCCGTCGGTGTCCGATTCGCCGTCTGCGTGGGTGTAGGAAACCCGCAGGCCATGGGCGTCGTTCAGCTGGACGTCGCCGCTGATCTCCACGCCCTGGATTTCGGTTTTCTCGCGCTTGCCGACCCAGACGCCGTCGACCTCGGTCAGGCGCTCGCCGTAGTCGGAGTTGGATTCGTAGTAGCTCAGCTCGAAGCGATAGCGGTCCCAGCCCACCCGCGCGCCGATCTCGCGGTTGTCGGTGACGATGGGCTCGAGCTCCAGCAGGGTGTCCACGTCCCGGCCCGGCTCGTCGATGCCACGGAGCACGCGGCCCACATCGGGCATGCCGAAGCCTTCGGAATAGTTGGCGTAGAGCTGGCCCCAGGTGGTCACCTGGTAGACTACGCCGGCGTTGAACAGTGTCTCGTCGAACTCCGGCGTGCCGCCGTCGACGGTTACGTTGTCCTGGGTGACGTTGCTGCGGTCGATGGTCCGGAAGGTGTCCACGTCCAGTTCGGCCTGCTCGTGGCGCACGCCGGCGTGGAGGCTCAGTGTGTCGGTCACGTCGACATCGCCTTGCAGGAAGGCCGCGTAATTGCGGAATTGCGTCTCCGGCACATAGGTGCGGTCCGTGTGTACCAGCACCTGCCGGGTCTCGTCCTGCAGCAGATCGACACCGGTGGTCAGCGTCAGGCGGTCGTCGAGCATGCCGGCACGGCTCGCGGTGAACTTGCCACCGAGTTTGTCGGATTCGTTGCGCGTCTGGTCGTAACGCGTGTTTCCGGCGTCGTCCAGGTACGGGAAGTACGGCGTCGTGGCGAAACGGGCGCGGAAGCGCTGGCTGTAGAGCTTGGCGTCGAGCCCGTTGCCGAACCAGTCGCCGTGGCCGTAACTCAGGCTCAGCGTGGTCACGTCGTTGAAGCCCGGATCCCCGTCGGGATCACCCTTCTTCGCCGTGGTCGGTATGCCCGCGTCGCGGTCGCCGGTGATCGGCACGTAATCGTTGTTGCCCTCCAGCTCGAAGTGGTTGGCGGTGAGCTCGACGCTCTGATCGCCGTCGATCCAGTAGCGCACCTTGCCGAGCAGGTCGTGACTGGAGGAGTTCTGGATCTCGCCGGGGTAGGCGACGCCGACGGGCCGGTCGTCGCCGCTGTAGTGGACACCGCGCTCATGCACGCTCGCCGCGCCGAGGTAATCCCAGTCGCCGCTCTGACCGCTCAGGCGGTAGTCGAGCTTGTAGCCGAGGCCGTCGTCGTCGAAGTCGTCGTCACTGCTCAGGCGAACGCCGGCGTGCTGCTTCAACCCCGCCCCCTCCGGACGCTTGGTGACGTAGTTGATGATGCCGCCGGTGGCGCCCAGGCCATGCTCGGCGCTGGCGCCGTGAATCACTTCGATGCGCTCGACCATGCTGAGATCGATGGTGTAGCTGTCACGGGCGCTGTCGCGTAACGGATTCGACTGCGGCACGCCGTCGACGAGAAACAGCGGCGAGCGCCCGCGGAACGTCTCGCCGGCGTTGGAAAGCTTCTGGCGGCTGGGTGAATACGAGGGGATCAGGTTGCTGAGAACCTGGCCGGGGTCATTGCTGATCGCAAGCTGCTGCTCGATCTGCTCGCGAGTGATGATGGTGACTTTCTGCGGGGTCTGCCCGGCGATGCCCTTGTTCCGCGTGGCGCTCACCACCACCGGGGCCAGCTCCGTGCTCGACGCGGCGGGCGCAACCGCTCCCTGGTCGGCCTCCTGGGTTTGCGCGAAGCCCACGGCGGGTGGGGCAGAGCAGAATGTAGCAGCGATAAGCACCACCGTGCTTCGATGGCGTGCAGACGACATGGGAGCTCCTGTTTTTCTCATGGGTGTAAGCCGGCTCGCGGCAGGCCGTTCAGGAATGTCATAGCGAGAGCGAACAATAATCGTTTCTATTCGTCATATCAATGGCATCCCCTCTGCCCATGGCGGCGTAGCGCCGCCTGTCACGCATATCCCGGGACCGCGTGTGAGCCGTGCCTGGCAATCGGGGTGTGCGTTGTCCGGAGGGCGGTCGTGTGTCAGGGGGTGACGCGCGGCCCGTACGGGTCGTGATGCGGGTGACTGGATCGGGTGAGGATGGGCAGGTTTTACCCAGTTTAGAAATGTTATATCGTTACATATTCACCCAGCTACCTCATCGACATAGGAAGGAGCCAATACATGCCCACGAACGTGCCGGCGACGGTGCTGGCCAATGATCGACCCTCGCGGGCGCAAGCGGAGGCGGCCGTCCGCACGCTCATCGAGTGGGCGGGCGACGACCCGCAACGCGAAGGGTTACGCGATACGCCTGCCCGCGTGGTGCGGGCCTACCGCGAATTCTTCGCGGGTTACGGGCAGGATCCGCACGATTTGCTGACCCGGGTCTTCGAGGACGTGGGCGGCTATGACGATCTCGTGCTGCTGCGGGATATCCGCCTCGAATCGCACTGCGAACACCACATGGTGCCCATTATCGGCCGGGCGCACGTGGCCTACCTCCCGGCGGATCGGGTGGTCGGCATCAGCAAGCTCGCGCGCGCGGTGGAGATTCTCGCAAGGCGCCTGCAGACCCAGGAGACCCTGACCGTCCAGATCGCCGAGAGTATCGAGCGGGCACTGCAGCCTCGCGGCGTTGCCGTCGTGATCGAGGCGGCTCATCAGTGCATGACCACCCGGGGGATTCGCAAGCCCGGTGTGGTGACCGTGACGCGACGATTTCTCGGTGTTCTGGCGGCGGATCGCTCCGCGCGTGCCGAGTGTCTGGCCGCCATGGGCGACCCGCATCGTATTGCCTGAGTGTTCTTCATTTCCGGCGCACGATCCGTGCCTTACCAACCAAGGAGTGAACGATGAAGCGACTTTTGCTCGTGCTGGCTTTCGTATTCCCCGTGGCGGGATACGCGGAGCCGTTGCCGGTGTTCGTGAGCGTGCTGCCCATGAAGACGTTCGTCGAGGAGATCGGTGGCGAGCACGTGACGGTACGGGCGCTCGTGGGTGCCGGGTACAGCCCGGCGACCTACGAGCCCACGCCCCGGCAGCTCGAGGCGCTGTCACGGGCGCGGCTGTACGTGCGCACCGGCGTGGCGTTCGAGGACGCGTGGATGCCCCGCATCAGCGGCGCGAATCCCGACATGCGCGTGCTTGACGCCCGTGAGGGTATCGATCTTCGGGGGATGGAGGCCCACACGCACGGTGACCATTCCCACGGGAGACACGCCCATGAACGCTCGCACGATCACCGTGATCACGGCGATCACGAGGGGCACGACCATGCAACCCGGCTGCCCGGGGATCCGCATGTCTGGACCAGCCCGCGGCTCGTCAAGCGCATGAGCCGACGCATCCGCGATGTCCTCGTCGAGCTGGACCCGGCTCACCGGGAGGCCTATCACCGGCGCTACGACGCGTATGCTGCCGAGCTGGAGGCGCTGGACGCGGATATCCGCCAGCTGCTCGCCGGTCGTGAGGGAGGGCGGTTCATGGTCTACCACCCGGCCTGGGGCTACTTCGCCGACGCCTACGGTCTCGTCCAGGTGCCCATCGAGCACGAGGGCAAGGAGCCGGGACCACGGGCGCTGACCGCGCTCATCGACCAGGCGCAACGGGAGAACGTTCGGGTGATCTTCGTCCAGCAGCAGTTCAGCGAGCGTTCGGCGGAACGTGTCGCCGCGGCGATCGACGGCCGCGTCGTCGCCATCGACCCGCTGGCGGCGGACTACACCGCGAACATGCGTCGCGTGGCAAGGCTCATCGCCGACGCGATTCCGCAGTGATCCCGAACGATAGCGTTACGTCGGGCGTGAACACGAAGACACGGCGGGCATCCAGGCGCACAAAGGGGGAGCAGTCCGGGGGGCTTCGTGGCCGGGCCTTTGTGGATGTCGCAAGCGCGGATCGGTCGCAGGCGGCGCGACTTCCGGAGGTCGTATGTCCAGGCCCGTGAATGCCGTCCGGCGGTGACGTTTCCGGCACTTGTTTCTCCCCGGTGCCCTTTGCAGCGCTTTGCGTACGTGGTGCTTTGATTCGTAACGCCACGAAAAAGGGGAGGCCGCAGCCTCCCCTTGGTTCACCGTGCGGTGGTGGTGACGGTGCTACCGACTCCACTCCGCGGCGGCCTTGTCGAACATCTCGGTCATGCTGCGGCTCGGCGAGCTCATCATGCTCACCACGACCACGGCGATGGCGCAGAGGATGAAGCCGGGGAGGATCTCGTACATCTCGAAGATGCCGCCGGAGAGTTGCTTCCAGATCACCACGGTCAACGCGCCGACGATGATGCCGGCGAGTGCGCCGTTGCGGGTCATGTTACGCCAGAACAGCGAGAGAATGATCACCGGACCGAAGGCCGCGCCGAACCCTCCCCAGGCGTAGGAGACGAGCCCGAGTACCCGGCTGTCCGGATTGCCCGCGATGAGCAACGCGATCAGCGCGATGCCGGCCACGGCGATGCGCCCCACCCAGACCAGCTCGTCCTGGGATGCGTTGGGCCGGATGAAGGGCTTGTACACGTCCTCGGCGAGGGCGCTGGATGAGACCAGGAGTTGGGAGTCGATGGTGGACATCACCGCCGCCAGGATGGCGGCGAGGAGAACGCCGGCGATCCACGGGTTGGCAAGGGTGGTGGCCAGCAGAATGAACACCTTCTCACCGTCGGGCAGCGGGTTGTCGGCGAAGTAGGCGAATCCGACATACCCGGTGAAGATTGCCCCGAACAGCGATAGCACCATCCAGGTGACGCCGATGAAACGCGCGAGCGGAATCTCGCCGTGACGACGAATCGCCATGAAGCGCACGACGATGTGCGGCTGGCCGAAGTAGCCGAGCCCCCAGGCCATCAGCGAGACGATGCCGAACAGCGTCATGCCGCTGAATGCGTCGTTGTAGCTGACGTCCATGCTGCCCACCTGGCTCACCGTGGCGTCCCAGCCACCCAGTGCCTGTATGCCCACCAGCGGCACGATGATCAGCGCGAAGAACATCAGGATGCCCTGGATGAAGTCCGTCCAGGACACCGCGAGGAAACCGCCGAGGAAGGTGTAGGAGATGATCACCAGGCCACCGATCCACAGCGACGCGGTGTAGGACAGCCCGAAGCTCGCCTCGAAGAGCTTGGCGCCGGCGACCATGCCCGAAGAAGTGTAGAAGGCGAAGAACAGCAGGATCACGATCGCCGAGATGACGCGCAGGGCCTTGCTCGTGTCCTCGAAGCGTTGCTCCAGATAGTCGGGTACGGTGATGGCGTCGTTGGCGACCTCGGTGTAGACGCGCAGTCGTCGGGCGACGAACTGCCAGTTCAGATAGGCGCCGATGGTCAGCCCCACCGCGATCCAGATCTGATTCATGCCGGCGGCGTACATGGCGCCTGGCAGGCCAAGCAGCAGCCAGCCACTCATGTCCGAAGCGCCTGCGGACAGGGCCGTGACGCCAGGGTTGAGGCTTCGGCCGCCGAGCACGTAATCGGAGAGGTTGCTGGTGAGCCGGTAGGCCACGATACCGATGGCGAGCATCGCCACCAGGTAGACCACGAAGGTCAGTAGCGTCGGCAGGTTCATGTCCACTTGCATGGCTTTATGCCTCCCTCCTCAGCGCTTGCTGGCGAATATCCAGGTTATTAGCGACAGCACCACGCAGGCGGGCATGGGTACGAGCAGCCAGAACCAGGTGGCCGCGGTGAGTGCGTCTTCCATTGGCCTTCCCCTTCAGTCTCTTCTTCTGCTGTGTTTACTGGTTGAACCGTTGTGGTTCCGGAAGCATCAGCGGCTCATCAGTGCCCTCGTCCTCGAGCGACATCAGCGACGCGTTGCCGCCGGCGGCGGTGGTATCCACCGACAGCGAGCGCTCGGTGGCGAACCGGTAAAGGTAGCGCGGGCCGCCGGCCTTGGGGCCGGTGCCGGAGAGGCCTTCGCCGCCGAACGGCTGAACCCCAACGACGGCGCCGATCATGTTGCGGTTGACGTAGGCGTTGCCCACGCGCATCCGCGAGACCACATGGTTGGCCGTATTGTCGATGCGGCTGTGGATGCCGAAGGTCAGGCCGTAGCCCATGGCGTTGATTTCGTCGATCACCCGGTCCATGTCCCGCGCCTTGAAACGAATTACGTGCAGGATCGGACCGAATTTCTCTTCCGGCAACTGCTCCAGGCTGTCGAGCTGATAGGCCTGGGCCGGGAAGAACGTGCCGTGATCGCCGTTGTCGGGGAGACTGCAGCGATGCAGAAGCTTGGCCTCGGAATCCATGTGCTCGGCGTGCTCGGAGAGCATCTTCCAGGCGTCACCGTCGATCACCGGGGTGACGTCGGTGGCGAGATGCCAGGGGTCGCCGATGGCGAGTTCCGCCATGGCGCCGGCAAGCATCTCGGTGAGCTTGTCGGCGATGTCCTCCTGGACGTAGAGCACGCGGAGGGCCGAGCAGCGCTGACCCGCGCTCTGGAAGCTCGACTTGAGTACGTCCGCGACCACCTGCTCCGGCAGGGCGGAGGAGTCCACGAGCATCGCGTTCTGCCCGCCGGTTTCGGCGATCAGGGGAACGATGGGGCCGTCGCGCTCAGCGAGGGTGCGGTTGATGCCCTTGGCGGTGGGCACCGAACCGGTGAACGCCACGCCGTTGACCCGCGGGTCCGCCACCAGCGGCGCGCCCACCGTGGGACCGTCACCTGGCAGGAACTGCAGGACGTCCCCGGGAATGCCCGCGCGGTGGAGAAGCTGGGCGGCGTAGTGGCCGATGATGCTGGTCTGCTCGGCGGGCTTGGCGACCACGGCATTGCCGGCGACCAGCGCTGCGACGATCTGCCCGGTGAAGATGGCGAGCGGGAAGTTCCACGGGCTGATGCACACGAAAACGCCGCGGCCACGGAGCTGAATGGTGTTGCGTTCGCCGGTGGGGCCGGGCAGCAGCTGCGGGGCATCGAACTCGCGCCGGGCCTGGGCGGCATAATAGCGGCAGAAGTCCACTGCCTCACGCACCTCGGCAACGCCGTCGGGCACGTGGCGGCCGGCCTCGCGGGCGCACAGGGCAATGAACGTGGGTAGCTCCGCCTCCAGCAGGTCTGCGTAGCGCTCGATGCAGGCGGCGCGCTCGGTGGCCGGTGTACGGTCCCAGGATTCGGCGGCGCGGCTCGCGCGGGCGACAGCGTCTTCCACGTCGTCGCTGGTGGCCCAGGTGACCCGGCCCACGTGTCGGGTGTGATCCGCCGGCGAGTGCACGATCTGCGCGTCGCCGTGGCGGGTGGTGCCGCCGATGATCGGGCCGGCGTGCCAGTCGCGCCCATCGGCGGCGACCATGCCCTCGTGCAGCCATTGCAGCTGCGCCACGTCGGTGAGATCGACGCCCATGGAGTTGCGCCGCTCGGGGCCGTACAGATCCTTCGGCAGCGGGATCCCGGGGTGGGGGATCTGAGCGTGGCTGCGTACCCTCGCGATGGGGTCGGCGATGATTTCGTCCACCGGCGTCTTCTCGTCGACGATGCGGTTGACGAAGGAGCTGTTGGCGCCGTTCTCCAGCAGACGCCGCACGAGGTAGGCGAGCAGGTCCTCGTGGCTGCCCACCGGCGCATAGATGCGGCAGGGCAGGTCGGACTCGTCGGTGCCGACGATCTGGTCGTAGAGTTCCTCGCCCATGCCGTGCAGGCGCTGGAACTCGAACTCGCGGTTCTCGCCCGCCACCTCCAGCACGTAGGCCAGCGTATGCGCGTTGTGCGTGGCGAACTGCGGGTAGAAGTGGTTGGGGGCGGCGAGGAGTTTCTTGGCACAGGCGAGGTAGGAGACGTCGGTGTTCGCTTTGCGGGTGAACACCGGATAGCCGTCGAGGCCCTGTTCCTGGGCGAGCTTGACTTCCGTGTCCCAGTAGGCGCCCTTGACCAGGCGCACCATGAAGCGGCGGTCGGTGCGTTCCGCCACCTCGGCTAGCCAGTCGATCACATAGAAGGCGCGCTTCTGGTAGGCCTGCAGCGCCAGTCCGAAACCCTGCCAGTTCGCGAGCTCGGGATCGGCTGCCATGCGCTCGATGATCTCCAGCGACAGGTCCAGCCGACCGGCTTCCTCGGCGTCGACACACAGGTTGATGTCGTGCTCGGCGGCGAGCCGGCAGAGCTCGTGCAGGCGCGGGACCAGCTCGTTCAACACGCGCTCGCGGTGGGCGAGCTCGTAGCGGGCGTGGAGCGCCGAGAGTTTGACGGAAACACCGGGCGAGTCGATCGGTCCGCGGTCGGAGGCTACGCGCCCGATCGCCTCGATGGCGTTCTTGTAGTCCTCGAAGTACCGTAGCGCGTCGGCGTCGGTGCGGGCGGCCTCGCCGAGCATGTCGTAGGAGTAGCGGTAACCCTGTTTCTCCAGGGGGCGGGCGCGTTTCAACGCTTCGTCGATGCTGCGGCCCATGACGAACTGCCGGCCCAGGATGCGCATCGCCTGGCGCACGGCCTGACGGATCACCGGCTCGCCGCTGCGGCGGACCATGCGGTGCATGACACTTCGGAAATTGCGCTCCGGGTTGTCCTGGTTGCGCAGGATGCGGCCGGTGAGCATCAGCCCCCAGGTGGAGGCGTTGACGAACCAGGACTCGCTCGCCCCCAGGTGCTTCTCCCAGTTGGAGCCTCCGATCTTGTCCTCGATGAGCTTGTCGACGGTCTCCGAGTCGGGGACCCGCAGCATCGCCTCGGCAAGACACATCAGCACCACACCCTCCTGGCTGGAGAGCTCGTACTCGTGCATGAATGCGTCGATGCCGCCGTCGTTCGCGCTCTGGCGACGCACTTCCTGAACGAGCTGGCGCGCGCGCTCGGCTATGCGCTCCTTGGCGCCGGCGGGCAGGTCCGCCTTGCTGAGCAGCATGCGTACGTGCTCGCTTTCGTCGCAGCGGTAAGCAGCGTTGACTTTCTGGTAGAGAGGATGATCGAACTGGGCCGGTTTCTCGAAGTGCATGCGTGACCTCGGTCCGCGTTACCGTGAATCGTTGACGCCATCGACGACACCCACGAGGCTCGGTCGCGGGTGCTTTCGGTGATGGTCATCGCGCCCTCGGGGCCTTTTCGCCCTCTTCTTCGTAGTGGCTCGCGGCACGTCCGCGCCGCGGGCAGGTTTGACCCCGCGTCAGGCTGCCACGCAAGCGTAGCCGCTCGCCCGGCGCTGCGCGAGGCCACGGCGGCCATGAGGGCCGCCGGGAAAGCGGATTAGTCTCTCATATGATGAGACACTTTGCTTACCGTCGGAGCAAGAAGGCGAAAGCTGGCCCGGGTCCGGGTCCGGGTCCGGGTGTGGGTAGGGTGTCAGTCGTCGGGTTACGTTTCGCCGTCCGGGTGTTGTGATGCGCCCAGGATGGATTCGTCGCCGGGGGCGCTAATACGCTCGATCCGCGAGATGATCTCTCCCTGGTGAAGACGCGTGGTGATTTGCTCGCCCTCGCTGAGCACGCTCGCGTCCCTGAGGAGCTCCCGGGTCGCCGTGCGTTGGCTGATGGTGTAGCCGCGTTCGAGCGTCGCCAGCGGGCTCACGGCCTGAAGCGCCCGGGCGTTGGTCTGCAGGCGGCTTCGCTGGTGGGTGATCGTCTGGGACATCGCCGCGCGCAGGCGCTGCCGGAGGCCGTCCGTGCGCAGGCGTTGTTCGTGCACCCGTCGCCGCGGATCCTGCTCCCGCAGCCGTGCGGTGAGCATCGCGAGGCGTTCGCGCTGCAGGTGCAGCCGGCGGCGTTGCGCGCTCGCCAGCCGTTGCTCGAGCTCGTCGAGACGCTGGGCACGCTCCTGCAGGCGCCGTCCCGGGTGCTGGCCATGCAGGCGCTGGCGCAGACTCTCCAGCCTCTGGTGTCGTGCGGTGAGCACGCGGTGGCCGGCGTCGGCGAGGCGTCGGTGGTACTCGCCCACGGTGCGCAACCACGCCCGCCCGTCCGGGCTCAGCATCTCTGCCCCCGCCGACGGCGTTGGCGCGCGCTGGTCGGCGACCAGGTCGGTGATGGTGACGTCCACCTCGTGACCCACTGCGCTCACGATGGGCAGACGGCAGGCGTAAACGGCGCGGGCCAGTGCTTCCTCGTTGAAGGCCCACAGGTCTTCGAGGGAACCGCCGCCGCGGGTGAGCAGCAGCGCATCCACTTCGTTGCGCGCGTCGGCCTCGGCGATCCGGGCAGCAATGCGCTCGGCGGCGCCTTCGCCCTGGACGGGCACCGGATAGACCACGACCGCCATCGCCGGAAAGCGTCGCTTCAGCACGTGCAGCGCGTCGCGCACCGCGGCACCGGTGGGTGAGGTGATGACGCCGAGCCGCCGTACCCGCTCGGGCAGGGAGCGCTTGTGGGCCTGGTCGAACAGGCCCTCGCGGTCGAGGCGGGCCTTGAGCTGCTCGAAGGCGCGGCGCAGGGCACCGTCGCCGGCGGGCTCCATGTGCTCGACGATGAGCTGGAACTCGCCGCGGGCCGTATAGAGGCTCACGCGTGCGCGCACCAGTATCTGGGTACCGTCGTCCGGGCGGAAGCGCAGGCGCAGGTTGCGGTTGCGGAACATGGCGCAGCGCACCTGGGCGCTGCCATCCTTGAGGCTGAAGTAGATGTGCCCGGAGCGCGGCCGTGCCAGGTTGGATATCTCGCCTTCCACCCACAGCAGCGGGAAGCCGCTTTCGAGCAGCAGCTTCACCTCCTGGTTGAGCCGGGAGACGGTATAGACGTTGCGTTCGTTGGTGTCCGGGTGCGCCATGGGGCGAAAGGATACCAGCGACGCCGCAGGGTGGGCAGCGCCGCGTTGACGCGGCGGTGACCGCTTTGATACCCGAATCATCATTAATGGCAACAATGGCAGACAGGAGGCCGGGCGTTATGCCGGATCAGTCCATGCAGGCGATGGTACTGGAGCGTCCCGGCGATCCGCTGGTGGCGCGGGAGATACAGCGGCCCGAACCCGGGCCGGGGCAGTTGCGGTTACGGGTCGCCGCTTGCGGGGTCTGTCGCACCGACTTGCACGTGGTCGACGGTGAGCTCCCCGATCCGGTTCTGCCGGTGATTCCGGGCCACGAGATCGTGGGCGTGGTCGACGCGCTCGGTCCCGGCACGCAGCGCTACCGCATCGGTGATCGCGTGGGCGTACCGTGGCTGGGCCACGTGTGCGGGCACTGCCGCTATTGCCGCGCCGGCCACGAGAACCTCTGCGACGGCGCCCGTTTCACCGGCTATCAGCTACCGGGCGGTTATGCGCAATATACGGTGGCGGACGAAGCGTTCTGTTTTCCCATCCCAGAGGCCTACGGCGATGCCGAGGCGGCACCGTTATTGTGCGCCGGGCTCATCGGTCAGCGTGCACTGTCCATGGCCGGGGAGGCCCGTACGCTGGGCATTTACGGCTTTGGCGCCGCTGCCCACATCGTCGCCCAGGTGGCCCGTCACCAGCAGCGACGGCTGTTCGCGTTCACCCGCCCCGGGGACACGGACGCTCAGGCATTCGCTCGGTCACTGGGCGCGGAATGGGCCGGGGGCTCGGACGAGCCCGCGCCCCAGGCGCTCGACGCGGCATTGATTTTCGCGCCGGTGGGGGCGCTGGTGCCGCAGGCACTGAGCGCCGTGGACAAGGGCGGACGCGTGGTCTGCGCCGGGATTCACATGAGCGATATCCCGGCCTTTCCCTACGCGCTTCTCTGGGAGGAGCGCTCCATATGCTCCGTGGCTAACCTCACCCGCGCTGACGGGGAGGCTTTCATGGACATCGCACCACGCGTGCCGGTGCGTACCCACGTTCAGCGCTACCCGCTGGCCCAGGCCAACCAGGCCCTCGCGGATCTGCGTGAGGGCCGGATGCAGGGCGCCGCTGTGCTGCTGCCCTGAGTCCGCCGGTCAGTGGATGATCGTCACCGGACACTTCGCGCGGTGGAGGATACGCTGACTGACGCTCCCGAGAAGGGTCTCCTGAACGGCGTTGAGTCCCCGGCTCCCCATCAGGATCATCGCGTCCGGCGTCTCGTTGGCATGGGTCACGATGGCCTCGGCGGCGTGGCCAGCGAGCACTTCCTCCTCCACCGTGACGTTCGTCTCGCCCATCGCCTTGCGTGCGGTACCGAAGGCCTGTGCGGCACTGTCGTCGCGCAGGCGCGCGAACGCGTCCGGATCGAAGTAGCGCAGGTCCCGGAGGTTGCGCACGTCGGTGGGTGTGCCGAACATGTCCACCGGATTCTCGGGGAAAGCGAACAGCAACCGCACGGGAATGCCGAGGGCGCTGGCGAAGGCGCTGGCGTACTCCGCGGCGGCGCAGGCGCCCTGGGATCCGTCCACGGGAACGAGAAGAACGCTGGGCGTATTGGCCATGACGAACAGTCTCCGCTACAGGCGAATGATGTCGGGCCGGCGCGCGGCTGTGAGACGGTTCTCACCGAATGGCGCCTGTGCTTGAAGTATCGAAAGGTCGGCGCTGCAGCGCAAGCGCTGTTCGGGGAACGGGTGACCTGGGTCAAGACCCGGCCTTCGTGCCGGGATGCCGTTACCGGGTAGCGTGCAGCCTCGTGCGAGCGCGAATGCAGGCAATGAGGGGGTATGGATGAACGAGCCTTTCGCCGCTCTCGGGCTCGCGCTCGCCATCGGACTGCTGATCGGGCTGGAGCGCGGCTGGCGCCAGCGCGAGCAGGCGGAGGGGTCACGTCTGGCGGGGCTGCGTACGTTCGGCCTCATCGGTTTGATGGGCGGGCTCGTCGCCATACTCGCGCGGGAGCACGGTGGGTGGCTGCTGGCGGTGGGTCTGCTCGCACTCACCGCGATCGTTCTCTACGGCTACGGCCAGACCGCCCGGCATCGCGGGGACTACGGCGTGACCACCGAGGTCGCGGCATTGGTGACGTTTCTGCTCTCGGCGCTGGCGGCATCCGGGTATCCTGCGCCGGCGGCCGCAGGCGCCGTCGTGGCCACCGGTCTGCTGGGGCTCAAGGACTACCTGCACGGGTTGCTGCATCGCCTCGACGAGATGGAGATGCTCGGCGGGTTACAGCTCGGCCTGATCACGCTGGTCGTTCTGCCCGTCCTGCCGAACCGGGGGTTCGGACCGTGGCGTGTGCTCAATCCCCACGACCTGTGGCTCATGGTCATTCTCATCAGTGCCATCGGTTTTGTCGGGCATTTCGCCGTCAGGCTGGTGGGGGCGCGGCGTGGGCTATTGATGACGGGGCTGTTCGCCGGCCTTGCGTCATCCACCGCACTCACCCTCGCGCTGTCGCGTGCCGGGCGGGGCAACGCCGTTCTGCCCGGGTCGCTCGCAGCTGCCGTGATCATCGCCAGCACGACCATGTTTCCGCGGGTGCTGGTCGAGGTGGCCGTGGTGAATGCCGGACTGTTACCGCGGTTGTGGTGGCCCATGAGCCTGCTGACCGCGGTGGGTGTCGCCGGCGCACTGGCGCTGTGGATCTACGAGCGCGGCGCTGAGCGTGAAGGAGAGGCGCCGGTGTTCGCGCGTCCCTTCGAGCTCGGCACGGCCGTGAAGTTCGCCGCGGTGCTGGCGGTGATCATGCTGCTCGCCGAGGCGGCGCGCCGCCAGCTCGGCGATTCCGGCGTTTACGCCGTGGCGGTGCTCTCCGGACTCACCGACGTCGACGCGATCACGCTGTCGCTCAGCAATATGGCCCGTTCCGAGCTGTCCGGGGCGGTGGCGGCGCGGGGCATCGTTCTGGCGAGCGTCACCAACACGGCGGTCAAGGCTGGACTGGTAGCCGGCCTGGCCGGCGCCGCGATGGCATGGCGGGTCGCCGCCGTGCTTGGCCCGGTGGTCGCGCTGGGCGTGGTCATGGCGTCGCTGCCCGCGGCCGGGGCGGGCATGTGACTTAACCCTGCTTGCTCGTGCGCGGCTGTGCCTCCCGGTCGGTGCCGGCCAGCGAGCGTAGCGACTGCTTGTCGAGCAGCTCTATCTCACGGCTGGAGGCCGATATCCAGCCCCAGTCGACGAGGCGCTTGAACAGCCGGCTCATGGTCTCCGGTGCCAGGCCCAGGTAGTTGCTGAGCTCGTGGCGGGACATGGGCAGCCGGAAACGCGTGGCGGAGAGGCCGCGCTGGCCGAAACGGTCGCTGAGGCTGAGCAGCATGATGGCGAGGCGTTGCTCGGCGGTCCGTCGGCCGAGGACGTGGAGCATCTCCTGCTCGGAGAAGATTTCACGGCTCATGACGCGCAGCAGCTGCCGCTGCAGCCCCGGGATCGTCTCAGCGAGCGTTTCCAACTGCTCGAAGGGGATCTCGCAGACGCTGGTGGTCTCCAACGCCACCGCCGTGGACGGGTGTTTGCCCGAGTGGATGGCGTCGAGACCCACCAGCTCGCCGGGCAAGTGGAATGCCGCGATCTGCTCGCTGCCGTCCTCGGCGAGCGTGGTCGCCTTGAGTGCCCCGGTACGCACCGCATAGATCGCGCCGAATGCGTCGCCATCGCGGTACAGCGGCGCCCCCTTGGACAGCGGCTTTCGCCGTTGAACGATGCGATCGAGGGCGTCGACGTCATCCGCTTCGAGTGCAACCGGCAGGCAGAGCTCCGCGAGGCTGCAGGTCCGGCACGCCTGGCGGATGCTGCGGATGGTCGGTTGGTGTCCCGTATCGTTGGGAGCAGACATCGTGGACTCCTTTGGCGCCGGCCTGTCACCGAATAGCGACACCGGGGATACTACATTACTCCCTCCACCTTGCCGACCGGCGTCGCGGAGTCTGCATACCGTGGGGCGCTCGCGTCCTTTCTGCGTTGCGCTCTTTCGGGGCCGGACGAGCGGTTATACAGACGCACGATAGGCCGCGTGGCGTCGTCATGCCAAAACGGCTCCCGGCGCTGGCCCACATTGTAGTGCGAACGTCGTGCGTTTCCCTAATGTCCCGGAACACGAATTCGTTGTATTGCTGCGCATTACGGCACACCTTGTGGTCGTGAGGTGATTGATGTGCGTCAACACCGTCCGCGGCGGCGCCGGCTATGGTTCGTGTTAATGGGAGCCGGCGTGCCATCGGCACATCCGGTTGCAGGGCGCGGTCGTTAGTGTTCCTCAAGGGACGCTGGAGGGTGCGGGCCTCGACGCCCGCCAGTGAGTCACCTGCGTCGGGGGCATTGCCACATTGGCGACGGGAGGGCCGTCATGGCACTCGACATACAACCCCTCGACCGTTTCAGGGATCTGCTCGCCCGGGCCCGACATCTGGAGGCCACGGAGGCGGCGCTCATGTCGCTGGCCACGGTGGGAGCGGACGGCTGGCCGGCAGTGCGCGAGATCTATCTGCAGGCGGTGGACGACACCGGGCTCGTCTTCTTTACCCACGACTGCAGCCGCAAGGCGCGGCAGCTCGCGGAAAATCCGCGGGCGGCGGCGTGTTTCTACTGGCCCGCGTTGGGACAACAGGTACAGGTGGAGGGCGTGACCGAGCCGGTCGACGATGCCACTGCCGATGACGCTTGGGCCGGGCGTAGCCGTGAGAGTCAGCTGGCGGCGTGGGCGTCTCGGCAGTCCCGGCCACTGGACTCCGACGAGGCGTTGACGGCGCGTGTTGCGGATTATCGCAAACGCTTCGACTTCCAGCGCCAGATCCCGCGGCCGGCGCATTGGTGCGGTTACCGGCTGGTGCCCGAGCGCATTGAGTTCTGGAGCTCGGGATGGCGGTATCTCCATGTGCGCGAGCGTTATGAGCGTGATGCGCACGCCTGGGTGATTCAGCGGCTGGAGCCGTAACCACGTGGGGGAAGGCGTGATGCAGGTGACGTTCTTCGGGGCGACGCGCGAGGTCACCGGCTCCTGTTTCCTGGTAGAGGCGGGAGGCCGGCGGATATTGGTCGACTGCGGCCTGATTCAGGGCAGCCCGCGGCATGAGCGCCACAATCGCGATCGGTTCCCGTTCGATCCCGGTGCTGTCGATGCGGTGGTATTGACCCACGCCCATCTCGACCATTCCGGGCGCCTGCCGCTTCTGATCAAGCGAGGCTTTTCCGGTCGCGTATTCACTCACCGCGCGAGCGTGGACCTCGCGCGCATCATGCTGGAGGACGCCGGCTATCTCCAGGAGAAGGACGCCGAGTGGGAGAACCGCAAGCGTGCCCGCAAGGGCCTGCGGCCGGTGGAACCGCTGTATTCCCGGTGGGAGGCCCAGGTCTCGGCGCGACGCTTCCACGGGCTGGACTACGGTGACCCCGTCGAGATCGCACCCGGAATCACTCTGACGCTCGCGGACGCCGGCCATATCCTCGGCTCGGCAATCGCCTTGCTCGATCTCGCCGACGGCTCGCGCCGGCGCCGGGTCGTCTTCAGCGGCGATCTGGGCCACCGTGGCACGCCCATTCTGCGGGATCCGGAACGGGTTGCCGAAGCCGATCTCGTGGTCATGGAGAGCACCTATGGCGATCGCCAGCATCGGCCGTGGCCGCAGACCTGGGCGGAGATGGGCAGCATTGTCGCCGAGGCCCGCGAGGCCGGCGGCAACGTGTTGATCCCGACGTTCGCGGTGGATCGTACGCAGATGCTGCTGTACATGTTCAACCGCTATTTCGACGAGTGGGGGCTGGGACACTGGAGACTATTCCTCGACAGCCCGATGGCCATCAAGGCCACCCGCGTGTACGCCCGCTACAGCCAGCTTTATGATGACGAGGCCGCTGCTTTCGAGCGGGCTCACGGTGATCTCTTCGATCTGCCCAACCTGCAGCTTTGCGAGCACACCGAAGAGTCGATGGCCATCAACCGCGTACGCGCCGGAGCCGTGGTTATTGCCGGCAGCGGTATGTGTACGGGTGGCCGCATCAAGCACCATCTCAAGCACAATCTGTGGCGGCGCGAGACCCGGATCATCGTGCCGGGGTTCCAGGCCGCGGGCACACCGGGGCGGGCGCTGGTGGATGGCGCCCGATATCTGCGCCTGTGGGGCGAGGCGGTGCGTGTCCAGGCAAGCGTCCATACGGTTGGAGGACTGTCGGCGCATGCGGACCAGCAGGGGCTGCTCGACTGGTACGCCGGCTTCGGCAACCGGCCGCCGGTGGCGGTGGTGCACGGCGAGCCGGTGGCACAGCAAGCCTTGTTGCAGCAGTTGCACGAGGCATTCGACGCACGTGCCGAGGCGGTGGACTTCGGCCAGAGCCTCGCCCTTGGATGAGCCGCGGGCGTACTGGAGATGGCTATTCGCCCAGGGAGTCGCGCAGGGCCTGGAACCGCTCCCGGGTGATCGGACGCAGACCGGTGACACCATCCGGGGAAAGGGTCTGCTCGATCTCGGCCCAGTCGTCTTCCCGCAGGCTTTTCTCGACGAGCGGAAAGACCTCCCGCTCTTCCCAGCGCATGTGCTCGCGCTCGGCACGCAGGTACTCGTTGCCGCGGCTGATCAGGACGTCGCGGCGGACCATGTGATCCTGGGCGGCATCCTCGACCACTTCGAGCAGGGCGAGCCCCAAGGTACGAAGGCGCTCGTGGTCTTCGGTAAGCGTCTGCACCATCGCCTGGGCACGGCGTCGGCGTCGGCGCAGGTACCGGTAGAGCAGGTCTTCCTTGGCGTGATGGAAGAGGTCCGGGTATTCCGTGATGTAGTAGACGGCGGTGGTCAGGAGCTCGAAATCCGCCGGACCGCTGTCGCTCACGCGGTCGATCTCTCGCTCGATGATGCCGAGCACCCGGCTCATTTCCTGGTGCTCGTCGCGAAGCTGTGCAATCACCTCGTGCATGGCGGGCCTCCCGCTTCTGGCACCTGCCTGTTTCCAATGTACACCCGTGGGATGCCGAAGGATTGATCTATGACAAGGCCGTTGCCGATCCAGGAATCCGTCGGCGGTAGGGTCATGGGCCGCCGGTGGGCAGCACACGGGGGCCCGCACCCGATTGCGGCGGTGTATCGAGCTCGGCCAGGCGTCGCTCGAGGAATCGTTGTTCGGGGCCCTGTTCGGTCAGCGCGAGCGCCTGGCGGTAGTGAGTGGCCGCTTCGGTGTGCCGGCCAAGCCGCCGGCACAGGTCGGCGCGGGCGGCGTGAGCGAGGTGATAATCCCCGAGGCCCGGGCCGTCGAGCAACACATCGAGACGGGCGAGGCCGGCCTCGGGGCCGTCACGCATGGCGATGGCGACTGCGCGATTGAGCTCGACCACCGGCGACGGTGCGGTCATGGCGAGAACGTCGTAGAGGCTGACGATCTGCACCCAGTCCGTTTCCGCCGGCGTGGGTGCTTCCGCATGAACCGCGGCGATCGCGGCCTGCAGCGTGTAGGTGCCGAAACGCCGCGTTCGCAGCGCCTGCTCGACCAGCGCCGTGCCTTCGTCGATGTATTGCCGTATCCACAACCCGCGGTTCTGCTCCTCGAGCAGGATCAGGTCACCGTTGGCGTCCGTGCGGGCGGGGCGGCGGGATTCATGCAGCAGCATGAGCGCCAGCAGGCCCATCGTCTCCGGGTCGCGTTCCAGGGCAAGCAACTGCCTGCCGAGACGGATGGCCTCGCCCGAGAGATCCGCGCGTGTCAGCGTATCGCCCGCGGTGGCCGAGTATCCCTCGTTGAATACCAGGTAAACGACGCGGAGCACGGCATCCAGACGGGCCGGGCGCTCGCTCGGCGCCGGTACCTCGTAGGGGATGCCGGCATCGCGGATCTTGGCCTTGGCGCGCACGATGCGCTGGGCGACCGTGGAAGCCCTGATCAGAAAGGCGTGCGCAATCTCCTCGGTGGTGAGGCCGCAGATTTCCCGCAGGGTGAGCGCGACCTGCGCGTCTGCCGAGAGGCTGGGGTGGCAGCAGGTGAAGATCAGCCGCAGGTGGTCGTCCTCGATGGTGCTCTCGTCCCAGAGTGCAGGGTCCGACGTTTCCGCCTCCAGCCGCTCGGCGAGCCCTTCGCCGCCGGCTTCGAAGCGCGCGCGCCGCCGCATCGCGTCGATGGCCTTGAAGCGCCCGGTGGATACCAGCCAGGCGCGGGGGTTGTTGGGGATTCCGTCCCGCGGCCACTGTTCCATCGCCGCGACGATCGCATCGTGCAGGGCTTCTTCGGCACGCTCGAAATCACCGAGTAGTCGGATCAGCGTGGCGAGAACACGGCGCGACTCCCGGCGGTAGATGCGTTCGAACGCGTCGTGCTCCATGTGCATGGGGTCGTGGTGTGTCATCGTCACAGGTGACGTGTCTCCGCTGGTGGCGATGTCCAGTTGTCGTGGCGTCCGTCGACGTAGCTGACCGGGGCGGACGCCAGCTCGGCAGCGTCGACATCGTCCAGACAGGCGAGATTGATCGCATAGGCGCGGGTGCCCGTGCCGGTGTCTTCTCCCCAGCCGAACGGCCGGATGCCGCATCGCCGGCAGAATAGATGATGGATATGTCGGCTGCCGAACTGGTAGGTGATGAGCACCTCGTCGCCGGCAAGGAGCCGGAATGCGTCCGCCGGCACCATGGCGAGCCAGCTACGGGCTTTCGCGCAAATCGAGCAATTGCACTTCAGCGTGCCCGCGGCGAGGTCGACGTCCGCCTCGTAACGAACCGTTCCGCAGTGGCAGCTGCCCTTGTAGGTCCTTTTCATCGCATCGCTCCGTCGCATGTGCATGGCCGCACCCGGTTTCCGTATGCGGTTACCGGGCTGCATCAGACCGGCCCGGATACCTGTGGGCGGTGCGCCGTCGGGCAGGTCGCCTACCGGGCCTACCGATTAGTCGCTCGGCGACGGTCCCGATCGACACGGTCATCGTAATTCGGGGGTATAACCCGCATCGCCTTGCAAGTGTAAGCCCGCAGTAAGTGCCTTGAGGTTGCGTGTCGGCTGGTGCATTCCGCGATTGCCGATACCGGTTGCGCGGCGGTTGCCGGGCCGAGCGGCGAAATGCCGTCGGGCGGTCGTGGAGTGAATCCTTGTGCCAACGGTTGACCGACAACAGACGTCGAGAAGGAACTTGCTGTGAGAATAATAAACGCCCCATCGTGCGGCGCTTCGCGCCGGCAGGCTCTACCCGTTGCTGGCTTGGTGTGCGCACTCGCCGCGGGAGGTGCCCATGCGGCGGTGTTCACGGTTACCAACGGTGCCGACAGCGGCGCCGGCAGCCTGCGTGAGGCGGTGACGGACGCCAATGCGACCGCCGGTAACGACGAGATCGCCTTCGCCTCCGGGGTCGGGCTGATTACGCTGACCTCGGGACAAATCGACATCACCGAAACGGTCACCATCGCGGCCTCGCCGGCAAGCGCGGTGACTGTCACCGGCAACGACA
Organism: Arhodomonas sp. AD133; assembly: GCF_051195215.1. Classification (NCBI taxonomy): domain Bacteria; kingdom Pseudomonadati; phylum Pseudomonadota; class Gammaproteobacteria; order Chromatiales; family Ectothiorhodospiraceae; genus Arhodomonas; species Arhodomonas sp. AD133. The sequence continues at coordinate 27,016 of NZ_JBNAZM010000030.1, forward strand.
ATTCGCGCGTATTCGCGGTGACCGATGCCAGCGCGACCCTTCTGCTGAGAAACCTGACGCTGACCGCGGGATTGACCAGCGCCGACGGCGTCCTGCCGAGCGGGGGTAGCACTACCTGCGCGGCCGGAACGGGTGAGGGCGGGGCAGTGTGTGCGCTCGGTGATATCAGCCTGGAGCGCGTGACCGTCACCGACAGCCGTACCACCGGCGTGTATGCCCGGGGCGGTGGCGTCTTCGTGGCCGGCGATGCCGTCGTTGACGACAGTGCGATTACCGGCAACCGCACGGAGAATACCTGGGGCGATGGCGGCGGCTTGTACGTGGGCTTTGGTAGTGCCCTGCTAAGCAACAGCATCGTCACCGGGAACGTCATTGCAGGCAACTATGCCGGTGGCGCGGGACTCCACGTGAACAGTGCCAATGTGTCGCTGATGAACAGCACGGTGGCGGCCAACGCGACCCAGGGGCCCGGTGGCGTTGGCGGTGGCGTCTGGGTGCGCGGTGGCGCCAATGTGTTCAACACCACCATCTCTGGCAACAGCACCCAGGCGGGGGATGGCGACGGCGCCGGCATCTGGATATCCGGGGGCGATCTCAGCCTGGAGAACAGCACGATAACGGCGAACCAGGCCGGCGGCAGTGGCGGTGGGGTCGCGCTGTACGCGGGCGCGAATCTGGTCTCGCGCAGTAGCATCCTCGCCGGCAATGCGGCGGTCGGGGGCAACGTCGCGATCACCGATGGCGGCAGCTCGACGCTGGACGTCGATCACAGTCTCTTCGGCGATCCGGACGGTGAGATCACTGGCATCGATACTGCCAACGTGTTCAGCGACACCCCGGCACTCGGTGCCCTCGCCGACAACGGTTGTGATGCGCCTGCGGGCGCCCCCGCGACCGCGTCGTGTGTCGAAACGCACGCGGTACCGGGAAGCAGCCCGGCGCTTGACGCCGGATCCAATCCCAGCGGCCTCGTGGGCGATCAGCGCGGTGCCGGGTTCCCGCGGCTGCTCGGTGCGGCCGTCGATATCGGCGCGTTCGAGGCAGACGGCATCGCCACGCTTGCCCTGTCGCCGGCGCCGCTGGACTTCGGTAGCGTGACGGTCGGCCGGACCAGTGCGCCCGCGACGGTAACCGTGGCCAATACCGGCACCGCGGTGGCCGACCTGGATCCCGTTGCGGTCGTGGGGCCACAAGCATCGCAGTATGCGGTGGTTCGGGACGGCTGCTCCGGTCAGACGGTGGCGGCCGGGGAAACCTGCACCGTCGACGTGACGTTCACCCCCGCAGCCGCGGATACGGCGAGCGCCCAGCTCGCCGTGACGTCCAATGCCGCCACGAGCCCGGATTACGTGACCCTGGCGGGGGTCGGGTCCGATGGCGACAGCGGACCGGGCTCGCAGCCAGGGGCAGGTGATTCCAGCGCCCGGCATGTGCCGGCGCTCGGGCCACTCGGGCTCGGACTGCTGGCGAGCCTCATGGGATGGTTCGGCTGGCGCGTCGGCGGCCGGAACCGTTAGCGGTCGTTGGACGCGGGCATCAGAGAATGCCCGCGTCCAACCCGGCGGCCAGGCATTGACCGAGCTCCTCGACCTCGTCGGCGAACGTGTCCTGCCACTCGCCCCGCAGGATCAACGGTTCCTGTACCCACTTCCAGCGCAATCCGGTGACGATGGTCTCCACCGCACGGCGCGTGCCGGTGCCGTCGTGTCCGGCGCGAATGTAGAGGGCGCACGGCAGGCCCTGCATCTGGTCGAGTACCGGATAGTAACTGCGGTCGAAGAAGTCTTTCAGCGCGCCGCTCATGTAGCCGAGATTCTCGGTGGTACCGAGCAGAATGGCGTCGCAGGCGCGCACATCGTCCGGCCCGGCGTCCAGCGGCGCCTTGACCGTTACATCCACGGCACCGGCGTCTTCATGGCGGGCGCCACGTGCGGCGGCGTCGCGCAGCTTGCGTGTGTTGGGTGAGGGCGCATGGGCCACGATCAGCAGGCGTTTGGTCATCGTGTCATCGCGGTGGTCGCGTCAGCAGTTGCCATCAGCTCGTCCTCGTCGGCCCCGGGACGCATGCAAGATCCCGGCTCTGCGACGAGCAGTCGCGTCACGGGTGCTCGGCACGCACCTGAGGGTCGTTGTAGCCGAATGCGTGCTGATAGGTCCAGGCAACGGCGGGAGGGAGATTGTTCCAGATGTGGCGTGAGGGTTCCGCGATGAGTGCGGGGTCGAGCGGTATCGGCGAGACGGGGCCATAAGTGAATTGCACCAGCCGCCCATGGGGGCCGAGAGCGCGTAGCGCATCCATCGCGAGCCGGCGACGTCGACGCCTCGGAAAGACCATGAGAGGCAGGCTGGACACGATCGCCGTAAGTGTCATCCCGGCCTCGGCGAACCGAGCGATGGCGGCGAACGCATCCTCCTCGAGAACCGTGGCTGCCGGAAAGCGCTGACGCAACAGGTCGACGAAACGGGGGTTGGTTTCGATGAGAACCAGATCCCGTTCGCGAACGCCCGCCCCGATGAGCGCCTTCGTGACAGGGCCCGTGCCCGGGCCGAGCTCGACAACCTGCGCGCCGGGGCGCACCGCAGCCGCGAGTGCCATTGTTCGGGCGAGGGCCGCGGAGCTCGGCGCGACGGCACCGGTGCGCAGGGGGGTACGAAGCCAGGCGGCGAGGAAGCGAAGGAGCTCGCTGTGCCGCCGGTGGCAGCGGCGTGCGGCATGTGCGTCATGGTTTCTCCTATCTGAGCATTCGCCGCACTAGGGCGGGGGACAGGTGGTTGAGCAGGGGCAGGAGGCGGGCCTTGCCCACCCAAGTCTCGGCGCGTTCCGTGACGATGCCGGCGGCAATGGCTTCGGCGGCTTTGTGCGGGCTGATTTTTCCCCGGCCGCGGCCACGGGTCATGTCGGTATCCACCAGCGCCATGATGGTCTCGCAGATGCGCAGGTTCGGGGCGGCGTCTTCGCACTGGTAGCGCAGGGCGCGTGTGAAACTGCGCAGGCCGGATTTCGTCGCACAGTAAACGGGTGCGGCCTGCTTCGGGGCGAGTGCCAGCGCCGTCGTGACGTTCATGACCACCGCCCTCGGCTGTTGCCTGAGAAGGGGGATCAACCCGGCCGTTATCGTCACAGGGGCGGCGAGGTTGATCGCAATCTCCGCACGGCTGTCATCCGCCAGCGAATCATCGGACCCACTGGCGAAATCCATCTCCGTCTGGACGGCCGCGTTGTTGACGAGCACCGCGAGGTCGGGGTGTTCCCGCATCGTGCGCTCGACCAGCCCGTGTGTTTCGCCGGGCCGGGAAAGCTCTGCCGCCATGGAGACGGTGGGGCTCGCCAGCCGCTGTGCCTGTTTCTTCAGCCTCGTCTCGTCGCGTCCGACCAGGATGAGCTCAGCGCCTTCAGCGGCCAGCAGCTCGGCCAACGCCGCGCCGATGCCGCGGCTGGCACCGGTGATCAGGACCTTGCGGCCTTTCAGTTCCATTCCGTGCCTCTCGCGCTTGCCAGTCGCTTGCCTGGAACGCATTATCCGAGTGATTACTCGCATCTGGAAACTCGTATCTCATGAGCGCACCGCGAACGGTCATCGAACCGCGGAAAAGGCCACGTCAGGCGCGCTCGGCGGTCACGGTGGATGCCATTGTCGAAGCGGCGGCTCGCATTCTCACCGCTGACGGTCTGGCGGGCCTGAACACGAACGCGGTGGCGGAGCGTGCCGGCGTCAGCGTTGGCTCGCTGTATCAGTATTTCCCGGGCAAGGAGGCAATCCTGACCGAAATGCTGCGGCGCAAGCGCCGCAAGCTTCTGGATGACATGACGGCGGCGCTTGCCGGCATGGAGCGTGAGGACGAGGACACCGTGATCGCGCGCCTGGTGGCGGCCGCGATGCGCAACCAGGCACGGGCACCGCGGCTCGCGCAGGCGCTGGACTACGCGAGTGCTGCGCTGCCGCTGCATGACGAGACGATGCACACCAACCGCCGCGTGATCGAGACCGTGGCCCGGGCTCTGGCGTTGCATGCAGTGCCTGATGCCCAGCAGGCGGCACGGGACGTGGTGGGTTTGACGCGCGGCATGATGCTGCAGGCTTTCCACGAGGGGACGGCAGACGAGACGGCGCTCGCGCGCCGCATTTGCCTGGCGATTCGCGGCTATCTGGCGGAATTGCGCCGTGAGGCCGGCTGAGCCGGCGTTACTAATCTTCTCAGAAGTATTGTCATACGTCAGCCGGTCTGTGCGCCGATGGGGCAAGGCGCGAGGCGCGCCGTGTAGCCGGGCACCATAAGCGGTGAGCAACGCAGATCCCATCGGCGCACAGACCGGCCCAAAGGGAGCGCCACAGCGACCCGGTGGCGGCGTTGCGCTCGCTTGACGTGACCCAGCCACGCCGGCGCGAACGCGTCTTGCCCCCGGGCCGCTGTGGTGCTCTGACGTATGACAATACTTCTGAGAAGATTAGTATGGACCAATCACGGCATGCGCGCCGATCGAAGCACATCGACTCCCGCGGGAACGGGGAACGCCCCCGCGTTGTCGGCAGGAATCGAGGGAGCAGCTTTCGAAGCGCTATGGACGTAAGGCTGAACCGACGCGGATTCCTCAGCCTGCTGGGCGGTCTCGCCGTATCGGCCTGGCTGCCCGGGCGCGCTGCTGCGCAGGGGGCCGAGACGCCGATCCTGCGCGCGGTGACGTCCACCGGCGAGCGTATGCCGGTGATCGGCATGGGCTCGTGGATCACGTTCAACGTGGGCCGGGACCGGGAACTGCGCAATCATCGCGTGCGCGTGTTGCAGGCGTTCTTCGACCGTGGCGGCGGCATGATCGACTCCTCACCCATGTACGGCTCTTCGGAAGAAGTCATCGGTTACTGTCTCGAACGCATCGACAACACCCGGTCGCTCGTCGCGGCGACCAAGGTGTGGAGCTGGCTGCATTCGCGGGGCCTTGAGCAGATGCGCGCTTCCCGGCGTCTGTGGGGCGTGGAGCAATTCGATGTCATGCAGGTCCATAACCTGGTGGGTTGGGAGGACTATCTGCCAACGCTGCTCGAGCACAAGGACAACGGCCGGATCCGCTACATCGGCGTGACCACCTCCCATGGCCGTCGCCACGCCGAGCTCGAGCGCATCATGGCGAACGAGCCCATCGATTTCGTCCAGCTCACCTACAACATCCGCGACCGCGAGGCCGAGCAGCGCCTACTGCCTCTGGCTGCAGAGCGCGGCCTGGGCGTCATCGTCAACCGTCCGTTCCGGCGCAAGCAGCTCATTCGCGAGTTCGAGCAGCGGCCGCTGCCGGCCTGGGCGGCCGAGATCGACTGTGCCAACTGGCCGCAGTTCCTGTTGAAGTACATCGTTTCCAACCCGGCGGTGACCTGTGCGATTCCGGCGACCTCTCGGGTCGACCACATGCACGAGAATATGGGGGCGCTTTACGGGCGCCTGCCGGATGCGGCCATGCGCGAGCGCATGGTTCGCTACGTCGGGAGCTTGTAGTCGCCGATGCTGCCGTACACGGCCACCGTCTATTTCTCGTTCGTCGCGCGTTACAACGAGGCGCTGTGGCCCTGGCATCTGCTGGTCTACGTACTGGCGCTGGCGATGCTGGCACTGTGCCTGCGGCCCGTGCGCGGCGGCGACCGCATTATCGGGGCGTTGCTGGCCGCAGCCTGGCTGTGGGTCGGGGTGGTTTTTCACTACCGGTTCTTCGCGACCCTGAACTTCGCGGCCCCCCTCTATGCGCTGTTGTTCGTGATTCAGGCGGTTCTGGTACTCGTTACGGCCGCCGGGCTGGGGCGAATTGCGTTCCGGTTCCGGCACGATGTCGCGGGCTGGCTGGGGCTCGTTGTCGCCATCGTCGCGTTGGTGGGCTATCCCGCGATGGACGTGGTTGCCGGGTTCGAGTGGCCCGGGGTGCGGGTGCCCGGCCTGGCGCCCGCACCCACCGTGCTCTTCACCGTGGGAATCGTGACCCTGGCCACCCCGCGACTGCCGATGTATCTCCTGGCGGTTCCACTACTGTGGGCGCTGATTGCCGGCGCCACGGCCTGGGCGCTGCCCATGCCCCAGGACTACGTGCTGTTGCCGGCGTGCCTCGCGGCCCTCTGGCTGGGCGTGAGGGCGCGACGCGCAGCGTGAACGCCACCATCACGTTCGATCCACCACCGGATCGAAGCCATAGAGCGCCGCCGGGTTGTCGACGAGGATCTTCTGACGCTCTTCGGGGCCCGCCCAGTCCAGGAGTACGTCCAGCAGCGTCGCGTCGTCCGGATAGTCTTCCCGGGACGCGCCCACGTGCGGCCAGTTGGAGCCCCAGATGATGCGTTCCGGGGCATGTCGGATCACCCGCCGGGCGATGGCGGCGACGTCCTCGAATCCCGGGGCCCCGCTGGTGCTCGTCTCGTCGCAGCCGCAGAGCTTGAACCAGGCGTTGCCGCGGTCGAGCAGGCGCAGGAGCTCGTCGACCCGCCGGTCGTCCGCCGTCACCGGTGGCATGAACTTACCGATGTGGTCGATGACATAGTCGGTCTCGATGGCGCGCAGGGCATCCAGGTGCTCGTCCATCTCCCGGCCGTTGAACTGCACGATGAGGCTCCAGCCCACCTCGCGCACGAGTCGCTCGACGGGCGCCATGGCGGCGATGGGCACGGCCCCGCCGGGCAGGTTCATGATGCGGGCGCCACGAACCCCCTGGGCGTCAAGCCGCCGCAGCTCCGGCACGGACATATCCGGTGAGACCGCGATCACGGCCCGCGCCCGATGGCTGCCGAGGCGCGCCAGCGCTGCAAGGGTGGCCCGGTTGTCGAGCTGGTAGGCGTTCGACTGGGTCACCACGACGCGCTCCAGCCCGAGACGCTGCTGGACCACGGCGTAGTCCTCGAGGGTCGCGAGCTCGCGGATGCCGGGGCCGCCGGGTTGCGACTCGAAGCCCTCCAGGAAGAAATGGATGTGGCAGTCGGTGGCCCCGGGCGGTGTGGCCAGTGTGGGCCCGGGACCGGCGAGTGGGCGCGTGTTGGGCGGGCAGGGCATCTATCGGGGCTCCTTGAGCGTGAACGCGTCGAGCCGGGTCCGGTCCACCTCGATACCGAGACCGGGGCCGTCCGGGACGGTGACGACACCGCGCACCGGCTCGATCGGGGTCGTGACGATCGCGTGGCGCAGCGGGTTAGGCGTACGGTCCAGCTCCAGGATGGGCTCCACCGGATCCCGCCGCGGCGGATTGGGTGCCTGGGCGGCGAGGCATTGCAGGCTCGCGGCGAGGGCGACTGCCGTGCCCCAGACGTGGGGGACGCAGCGCACACCGTAAAGCGCGGCGAGATCGGTGACCCGGCGCATTTCGCTGAAGCCTCCGGTACCGCAGATGTCCGGTTGGACGATGTCCACCAGCCGCCGGGTCAGGGGCTCGTGCATGGCGTACCGTCCGTGCCAGGTCTCGCCGCCGGCTACCGGAATCGGCTGGTCGGCACGTACCGCGCGATAGGCGTCGAGCTGCTCGGGGACAACGGGCTCCTCGAACCAGTCCACGTCGAACGCCGCCGCCCGGCGGCCGAGCTCGACCGCCTCCAGCACGTCGTAGCCATGATTGGCGTCGATCATGAGTCGGGGCTCCGGCCCGATCGCCTCGCGCACCGCGGCGATCGAGTGCAGATCGTCGGCTACGCCAAAGCCGATCTTGATCTTCACGGCGTGAAAGCCGTCGTCCACGTAGCCGCGGGTTTCCGCCGCCAGGTCCGCCGCGCCGTCGACGCCGTCCTTGCGGAATCCACCGGTTGCGTACGCGCGTACTCGCTCGCGAAAGCGTCCGCCCAGCAGTAATGAAACCGGCGCGTCGAAATGCTTGCCCTTGATGTCCCAGAGCGCGATATCGATACCGCTCAGGGCCGTGACCGTGAGTCCGCGCTGGCCCTGGTCGCGCAGCCGATTATAGAGCTCGAGCCAGAGTGGTTCCGTTTCCAGCGGGTCGCGTCCCACCAGCGAGCCGGCGTAGGCCTGCACGACCGCCGCGTTCGGCGGGGCCGGGCCGAGACACTCGCCCCATCCGACGGTGCCGTCGTCGCAGACGATCTCGACGAGGCAGTGCTGGCGGCGTTCGAAGCGCATGGAAGCGCTCTCGAACGGCTGTTCCAGCGGATGGTCGAGGACATGGGTGTGGACGGCTGCGATTTTCATGAGCGGTTGCGCTCGATCAGGCGGGCGAGCATTTCGGTTTCCTTCTCCGTGAGATCGGTCAGCGGCGGGCGTACCGGCCCGGCATCGAAGCCCTGGATACGCACGCCGGCCTTGATGGCCGATACCGCATAGCCGGTGCCCCGGTCCCTGATGTTCATGAACGGGTAGAAGAAATTCTGCAGCAATGCTTCGGTGCGTGCCCGGTCGCCGGCGCGCAGGGCCTGGTAGAACGTCTGCGCGAGCTGCGGGACGAAATTGAACACGGCTGATGAGTACGTGGTGAAACCGGCAGCCAGATAGGCCTCGGCGAAGAGCTCGGCGGTGGGCAGGCCACCGACGTAGGTAAGGCGATCGCCCAGGGTCACGGTGACCCGGCGTGCCAGCGCGACGTCGCCGGTGCCGTCCTTGAAGCCCACCAGGTTGGGGCAGGATTCGGCGAGTCGCGCCAGGGTTTCGGGCTGGAGGATGCTGTTGTCGCGGTTGTAGACGACCACGCCGATGTCGACGGCGTCGCAGACCGCCCGGACGTGTTCGTAGAGGCCGGTCTGGCTGGCGCCGATCAGGTAGTGGGGCAGCAGCAGCAGGCCGTCGGCGCCGGCGCGCTGCGCGTCCGTCGCCATGGCGGTGGCGATGCGGGTGCCGTAGCCGCAGCCGGCGACGATGGGCGTGTCGCCCGCCGCGGACTTGGCGGCGCGGATGATCGCCGGCACCTCGTCGGGGGCCAGGGAGAAGAACTCACCGGTGCCGCCGGCGGCGAACAGCACGCTCGCGTCGAACTGCGACAGCCAGCCTACGTGCTCGCCATAGGCCACCTCGTTGAACGCGCCGTCGCCGTCGAACGGGGTCACGGGAAACGACAGTAATCCACCCGCGAGGGCGGCTTGCAACGCTTTGGGCTCCATACTCGTCACGCATCCTCTGTCCGAAAGAATGGTCGATGGTGGTGCCCGAGTATACAAGTGGTATTACATGTGTCAAAAAATGTAATACAAGTTATTCCCGCTTGAGCAGGCGCCGGTAGCGCTGCTGACTTCCCTTGAGATGAACCCGCATGGCCTCGCGGGCGCCCTCGCTATCCCGCGCCGAGATGGCCTCGGCGATGCGCCGGTGCTCGTCGTGGATCTGCTCGATATAGTCCGCGGGCGCGGCGTTTCCGGCGCCCGACTGCAGGCGTGCACGGGGAATCATGCCGCGCCCGAGCAGCTCCAGGAATTCGCGGAATCGCGGATTGTTGGTGGCGTCCGCGATGAAGAGGTGGAACGCCAGGTCGGCTTCGGTGGTGGAGCGGCCGTCGTTGATGAGCTCGCGCATGTCGTCCAGACGCTCGAAGATCGCCTCCTCCTGGGCCGGCGAGCGGCGTTCGGCGGCGAGGCCCGCGGCTTCGATCTCCACCGCGGCGCGCAGCTCCAGGGTTTCGATGATCGCCGACAGACGAGAGTTCTCCGCCCAGGGCAACGGTTGCGAGGCGCCAGGCTGGCTCGAGAGCACGAATACGCCCGCGCCCTGGCGGGCCTCCACCAGTCCGTCCGCGCGCAGGGAGGCGATGGCCTCTCGCACGACCGTGCGGCTGACCGCGTATTCCCGTGTGAGAGCGGCCTCGCTGGGCAGCTTGTCGCCCACCGCGAGATCGCCGGAGAGGATCATGCGGCGCAGATCGCTGCTGACCTTGCTGACCAGGTTGGTGCGGCCGCTACGCACCGCCGGTGCCTCGTCGTGCTGATTATCCCTGCTATTGTCCATTTCCAGTGGTGGCTCTCGATTGACGGCCGAGCGCGGCCGTGCAGAAACGTTGAAACGATCATCAGTCTATCAGTCCCGCCCCGGTGTATCGGCCGGGTGTTGACGCCTGTCTTTCAACATGTAATATGACTAATTCGATTACATATGACAAGTATGACGAGTGCATCCGTCGGCAGGAGGAGAACCATGACACTGACATCCGTAATGCGCGCCGCGCTGCTCTCCAGCGTCGTGTTCACCGTTGGTACCGGGGCGGCTGCCGCCGCCGAGTGGCGGGGCTGGAATATCCACCCGGAAGGCTACCCGAACTCGGATGCCCTGGAGCAGTTCGCGCAGGAGGTTACCGAGAAGACCGACGGCCGCGTGGAGGCGACTGTCTATCACAACGCGGTACTGGGCGCGCAGCCCGACGCCATCGAGCAGACCCGCAACGGCGCCCTGGATTTCGCGAACTTCAACATGGGGCCGATGGGGCCGATCGTGCCGGCAACCAACGTGCTGTCGCTGCCGTTTCTCTTCGACGATCTCGAACACATGCACACGGTAATGGACGGCGAAATCGGGCAGCTTTTCGCCGACGCACTCGAGGAGAAAGGGCTGGTCGCCCTGTCGTGGTTCGATTCCGGCGCACGCAGCTTCTACAACACCGAACGGCCCATCCGTACCCCGGCGGACATGAAGGGGCTGAAGGTACGGGTCATGAACAATGATCTGTATGTGGACATGGTCGACGCCCTGGGGGGCAACGCCACGCCCATGGCTTACGGCGAGGTTTACCAGTCACTGAAGACGGGTGTGATCGACGGGGCCGAGAACAACTATCCCTCCTTTGACACGAGCAACCACTACGAAGTGGTGCCGTACTACTCCGTGACGCAGCATTTGATCATCCCGGAGTGCCTGTGCATCGCCAAAGCCAGCTGGCAGGCACTGTCCGAGCAGGACCGGGAGATCGTCCGCGAGGCGGCGATCCGGGCTGCCGAGACCCAGCGGGAGCTGTGGGCGGACAGCTCGGCGGCCAGCCGCGAGCGGGTCGAAGAGGCCGGCGTCGAGGTCAACAAGGTGAAGGACAAGTCCGCCTTCCAGGAGGCGATGACGCCAGTCTACGACGACTTCATCGACGCGCATCCTGAGCTCGAGTCGCTCGTCTCGGCGATTCGCGGGACCAAGTGACCACGCAGCGCCGCCCGGGCGGATGATCGCCCGGGCGGTGCGCTCGGATCCGGAAACAGGTCCTAGCCGTGACGAACAACGATATTCCCCCATTGACGCGCCGCCGGTCGGCGACCGCAGCGCTCGATAAAGTCCTCGACGGCGTCGTCTGGCTTTGCCGGCTGATCGCCGGCGTGCTGATGGTAGCGCTGATCGGCATCTCGGGCTGGCTGGTCTTCGGCCGCTACGTGCTCAATGACACGCCCACGTGGGTGGAGCAGGCCTCATTGGTGATCATCGTCTACATTACGTTCCTCGGTGCGGCGATCGGCGTGCGCGAGAACTCCCACCTGGGCATCGATTTCATTCGCGAGGCGTTGCCCGCGGCTCCACGTGCCGTGCTGCGCGTCGCCAGCGATCTCGTCCTGCTGGTCTTCGGTGCCTTCATGGCCTGGCAGGGTTGGGGGCTGGTCGCGGGCAATACCGAGCGGGCGATTCCCCTGATCGGGCTCTCGGAGAGCTGGCGGGCGGCGCCGCTGCTCATCTGCGGGTTGCTCATGATGGTGTTCGTCATGGCGAACCTGATCCGGACCGCCCTCGGCATCAACGTCGCGGGGGAGCGCTGACATGGGGCTTTTCATTCTGCTCGGCATCTTCTTCGGGGCATTGGTGGCGGGCGTGCCGGTGGCATTCGCCCTGGGCATCGCCGCTGTCAGCACCTTCCTCTACGAGGGATTGCCCCTTTTCGTGGCGTTTCAGCGCATTCTCTCGGGCGTGTCGGTCTTCTCGTTGCTGGCGATTCCGTTCTTCATCTTCGCCGGCGAGCTCATGCTCCAGGGTGGCATCGCCAACCGCCTGGTGCGCTTTGCCGCCGCGGCCGTTGGCCGCATGCGTGGCGGGCTCGGCACGGTCAACGTGGCATCGTCCATGCTCTTCGGCGGCATATCCGGCTCAGCGGTGGCGGATACCTCGGCGCTCGGCTCCATCCTCATGCCGGTGATGAAGGAAAAGGGCTACGATTCCGACTACGCCGTCAATGTCACGGTTACCTCGTCAGTGGCCGGTGTGGTGATTCCCCCGAGCCACAACATGATTCTATTTGCGGTCGCCGCCGGCGGCCTGTCCGTTACCAAGCTGTTTCTCGCCGGCATCGTGCCGGGCGTGCTGATGTGTCTGTGCCTCGGGGCGAGCGCTTACCTGGTCGCCGTCTCCCGCGGGTATGCCGCCGAGACCTTTCCGGGTTGGCAGGCGCTGCTGTGGAGCTTCGTGGTTTCCCTGCCGGGGCTGATGACGGCGATCATCATCGTCGGGGGCGTGCTCTCCGGGGTGATGACGGTCACCGAGTCCGGTGCGCTCGGCGCCATCTACGCGCTGGTGGTTACGCTGCTGGTCTACCGCGAGCTCACCTGGCAGGGGTTCAAGACTGCCGTGATCCAGGCGGTGAAGACCACTTCGCTCGTGATGGTCCTGGTGGGGTGCGCTTCGGCGTTTGCCTACCTGCTCGCTCTCTATCGAGTGCCCGAGCTACTGGCCAGTGGACTGACGTTCGTCTCCGAGGAGCCGCTGGTCATCCTGCTCATGCTCAATGTCATTCTGCTCGTGCTCGGCATGATCATGGACATGGCCGCGCTCATTCTCATCTGCACGCCCATCTTCCTGCCGGTGGTGACCGGCATCGGCATGGATCCGATCCAGTTCGGCATCGTCATGATGATGAACCTGGGGCTGGGGCTGTGCACGCCGCCGGTGGGCGCGTGTCTGTTCGTGGGCTGCGTCGTCGGCAAGGCGAAGATCCAGGACGTCGTGCGAACGATCTGGCCCTTCTATCTCGCCATCGTCCTGGCGTTGCTGCTCACCACCTATGTGCCGGCCATCTCGCTGACTCTGACCAACCTGATCGACTGAGTGAGGGATTACCATGCTGCAACGACTGCTGATTACCGGTGCAGCCGGCGGATTGGGCCGGGTTGCCAGTGCCCGCCTGGGCGGGCTCGCCGAGCGGCTGCGCCTCTCGGACATCGTCGACGTGGCGCCGAGCGGTGACCACCAGGAGTTCGTGCGCTGCGACCTCGGCGACAAGGCGGCCGTGGACGAGCTGGTCGCCGATTGCGACGGCATCGTCCACCTGGGTGGCGTTTCCGTGGAGGACGGCTTCACGAAGATCCTCAACGCCAACATCCAGGGCGTGTTCAACCTCTACGAGGCGGCGCGCAGGCACGGGGTGGGCCGGATTCTGTTCGCGAGCTCCAATCACGTCATCGGGCTGCACACACAGGACACGCACCTCGATGCCGACGCGCCGATCCGTCCGGACTCCCTCTACGGTCTTTCCAAGAGCTACGGCGAGGGCATGGCCCACCTCTACCACCACAAGCACGGCATCGAGACCGCCATCGTACGCATCGGTTCGTGCTTCGAACGCCCCAGGAATTACCGCATGCTCGCGACCTGGATGAGCTTCGACGACTTCACCGCACTGGCGGAGACGGTGTTCACCGTTCCCCGCCTGGGCTGCCCCATCATCTACGGCGTCTCGGACAACGACGTGTGCTGGTGGGACAACCGCAAGGCCGCTTATCTCGGCTGGCGCCCCAAGGACAGTTCCGCGCCGTTCCGTGACGAGGTCCTGGCGGAGGCCGGTGTGCCCGACGCGGATGCGGCCGACGCCGTCTACCAGGGCGGTGTCTTCGTCAACGAGCCGATACGGGACGAATGAACGATGCTGAAAGGAGAGCACCTGATTGCCGGCCACTGGGTGGGCGGCGAAACGCATTTCGAATCCAGCCCTGCTCACGGCCACCCCAGCCGGTTCGCGGCGGGCAGCCCTGCGCTAGTGGACCAGGCGGCGCAGGCGGCGGAGGAGGCCTTCTGGCGCTTCGGCGACGCCAGCCGCGGCAAGCGTGCGACCTTCCTCCGGCGCATCGCCGAGGAAATCGACGAGCGCGGGAACGCTATCACGGAGATCGGCACCCGCGAGACCGGGCTGCCGGAGGCACGGCTGGTGGGCGAGCGGGCGCGCACGGTCGGGCAGTTGCGGCTGTTCGCCGATCACATCGAAGACGGGGCATACCTCGACCGCCGGCACGATCCTGCACTGCCCGACCGAAAACCTGCTTCCCGTCCGGATCTGCGCATGATGCAGCGGCCCATCGGACCGGTGGCGGTGTTCGGTGCGTCGAATTTCCCGCTGGCGTTCTCCGTTGCCGGCGGCGACACGGCTTCGGCGCTCGCCGCCGGTTGCCCGGTGGTGGTCAAAGGGCACACCGCTCACCCCGGCACTGGCGAGCTCGTCGCCCAGGCCATCGATACGGCAGTGCGCGCCACTGGCATGCCGTCCGGCGTGTTTTCGCTGGTGCAGGGCGGAAGCCGGGAAGTGGGGCAGGCGCTTGTGCAGCATCCGCTGATCAAGGCCGTCGGGTTCACGGGCAGCCTTGCCGGCGGACGGGCACTTTTCGATCTGTGCGCGCGCCGTCCTGAGCCCATTCTGTTCTATGGCGAGCTGGGCTCGGTCAATCCCATGTTCCTGCTGCCTGCGGCGATGGCGTCACGCGCCGCGGAGATCGCCAGCGGCTGGGCCGGCTCGCTCACCATGGGGGCGGGACAGTTCTGCACCAATCCCGGCATCGCCTTCGTGATCGAAGGCACGGAGGCCGAGACCTTCGTCGACGCCGCCCGGGAAGCGCTATCGGCCGTGGACGCCCAGACCATGCTCACCGACGGTACCGCCGAGGCATACCGTGCCAGCGTCCGCCGCTTCCAGTCGCACCCGGGGGTCGACGAGGCGATGAGCGCCGCGGGCGGGCACCGCGCCGCGAGGCCCGCGTTGTTCGTCACCGATGCCGAGACCTGGCTGGCCGACGAGATCCTGAGCGAGGAAGCCTTCGGCCCTCTGGGCCTGGTGGTCAAAGCGCGTGACGTCGATCAGATGGTCGCCGCCGCTCATCGTCTCCAGGGGCAGCTCACCTGCACGCTGCACCTGGACGACGCGGACGCCGATGCCGCGCGGCGGCTCATGCCGGTGCTCGAGCGCAAGGCCGGGCGTGTGCTCGCCAACGGTTTCCCCACCGGTGTCGAGGTTTGCGATGCCATGGTGCACGGTGGGCCGTATCCGGCTTCCACCAACTTCGGCGCCACGTCGGTGGGCACGCTCGCGATCCGCCGTTTCCTGCGTCCGGTGTGCTATCAGAATCTGCCGGAGGCGATACTTCCCGCGGATCTGACGTGATCGGTTTGCCGGGAATTCTTGCCTGAGTATCGGTTCCCCGGTGGGGTCGGGGTGATCGCCGGCCAGTGGGCCCGGCCGGCGATTCGTTGCCGTTACTCGGCCGTCGCTGCGGCGTTCGCCTCCAGAGCGGATTCGCCAACGAACACCGCGGTGGTGCGTGCTGGCACGTCCAGACGGCCGTCCGTTCCGTCGAATACGGCGCCCTGGATCACCGGGTCCGTGCCGTGCGCGAGCACGGGGTGCAGGTCCAGTGTCGCGCCCCGAAAGCGATCGTCCGCCACGGTAACGGGATCGGTGGTGGCGTTGATCGCGACCACGACGGTCTGCCACTGCTCGTCGAGTCTCGCGGTGACACCACCGTCGCCGTCGGCAATCGACATCACGATGACACCGGGAATCTGTCCGGGGCCGGTATTGTGAAAGCGCACGCGGTTGCGGATCTGCGCCGCCGTGCGCAGCCGCAGCAGCGGGGTGCTGTCGCGCACCTGAAGCATCTCCAGCATGTGATCCCGCGTGCGCTGGATGTCGGCGCCACCGGGGGCTTCGATGCCTGCCAGGCGCGGCGCGATGATGGACCATTTGTCGCCGTTGTCGGCCTTCGGCGGCAGCCCCCGCGCCCAATTGTTGCCGCCGTAGGACCAGTCGAGACGGTTGAACCAGTCGCCGGAGTCATAGCTGTTGCGATCCATGGATTTGGAGCGCAGCAGATCCACGCCGGCATGGAAGAACGGGATGCCCTGACCCAGCAGGGACAGGCTGATGCCCAGGTTCTGTGCGCGCACCCGCTCGGCGGTGGTAGCGTCCAGGGGCATCTTGAAGGCGTTCACGTCCCACAGGGTCAGGTTGTCATGGGCGCTGACGTACGTGATGACTTCCTGTGGGTCCGCCGTGTACCCGGTGGGCGCGGCGTCGTCGCCATAGGGCATCTCCCCGCCGGCGACCCGGTCGCCGTTGCGGTTCTCCAGGACATAGCCCTTCAGGTTGCCGGTCAGACCGATGCGGATATGGTCTGCGAGCCTGAGCAGCTCGCTCGTTCCGGCGTCCGCGGACGAGTTCGGGTCATAGTGCAGGCCGTTGATGAACCCTTGGTTGGCTATGGTCCCGGCTGCGTCATCGAATGGCGAGCCACCGCGGACGGCGTCCCTGAGGCGGTCGTTGAAGCTGCCGATCCCCGTGCCGGCCATGTTCCGCTGGATGGCATTGACGCCCCGGGCGTCGTTCGCCACCTCGCCGAAGTTCCAGCCTTCTCCGTAGACGTACACCGACGAGCCGTCGACGCCGTCCTTCGCCTGCGTCAGCTCATCCAGGGCGTGACGAACCGCCTCCAAATCCGCCTTCATGTGATGGCCCATGAGATCGAAGCGGAAACCGTCGACCCGGTAGGCGGTAGCCCAGTGCACCACCGAATCCACCATCAGCTTGCGCATCATGGCGTGCTCGGTGGCCGTATTCTGGCAGCAGGTGCTGGTTTCGACCTCGCCCGTCTCGGGGTCCAGGCGCTGGTAATAGCCCGGCACCACGCGGTCCAGCACGGACAGATCGCCCTGGCCGGAGGCGTGGGTGTGGTTGTAGACCACGTCCATCACCACGCGAAGACCCGCTTCGTTGAGTCCCTGGACCATGCGGCGGAACTCGACGATGCGTGCCGTCGGGTCCGCTGCGTCGGAGGAGTAGCTGCCTTCGGGCACATTGTAGTGATAGGGGTCGTAACCCCAGTTGAAGGCGTCGTCGTCAGCGACGGCGGCGATCTCGGCCTGAGGTTGCTCCGAGGCGGAATCGCTGCTCACCGCGGCCTTCATGGCTGTCTTGTCCGGTGCCTGCCGGTCGGCGGCATTCTCGGGGACCGTGGCAATGTCGAAAGTGGGCAGAAGGTGAACGTGGGTCAGGCCGGCGTCCGCGAGTGCGGCAAGATGCTTCATGCCGTCCGTGCCCGTCTCGGCGAACGCCGAGAACTTCCCCCGACTCTGCGGTGCCACCGTCTCGTCGGAGACGCTGAAATCGCGCACGTGGAGCTCGTAGAGCACGATGTTCTCCGGCGCGTCCAGGGCGGGCTTTTCGAGGCGGTTCCAGCCGGCCGGCGCGAGGCGCTCATCGCCGAGGTCAACGGCGAAGCTGCGGTCGCTGTCGAGCCCCAGTGCCACCGAATAGGGGTCCGTGACCCGGTTGGTGACGATTTCCTGGACCGCCGGTGCGAACACCGTGACCTCGTAGAGATAGAACATCCGATCGTCGCCGACCGATCCAGCGTATGCCCAGACGCCGGTGTCTGGGTTCCGTGTCATGGCCACTGCATCGGGATCGGGGTCGGACGCAGACTCGAATCGCAGCAGCCGCACGCTCTGCGCAGTGGGAGCCCAGACCCGGAACACCGGCGATTCACCAGCGTAAGTGATGCCTAGGGCGACGTCCGTCGCCGCTCGCGCATAGAGGTCGTCGAGCACGCCGGGTATCTGAACGCCCGACACCTTCGTGGTCTCGCTTGCGGCATTCCGGGCCACCACGCCGAGCTGACCGCGCAGCGCCGCCTTCACGGCCGCGGCGTCTGCACCATTGACCGTGAACACGTCGTAGTCCGACAGGTGGGGAAAACGCTCAGCGAGTGCCGGGGGCAGTGAATCGCCGGCATGCGTCAGTTCGAACTGGCCATCGGCGCCCGTGATCCGGTCGCCGGAGTGCGCCAGCGATGCGGACGCGGAGTAGTGCAGCGTATAGTCGCCTTCGCTGGAGCCGCTCACGTTCCAGGCAACAGTGTCGCGGTTGAGCCAATGGGCGGATGCCTGCGTCAGGGATCCGTGGTCGCCGGCGCCGGGATCGGGGCGGGTGTCGTGGCGGGTGTTGTCGTTCTGAACGAACCAGTACTCGCCGCCGTCCTCCGCCGGCACGGATTTGTCCGCTCCGTTCGCCGGATCCTTCCGCCATTCGCCGTCGACACCGCGCCGGAACAGAAAATGGACGCGGTTGGCGCTTTCAGCGAGCGGCAGGTCGAAATAGGCGCCGAAGTCGTCGGTGCCGTCGGGGGCGAGCGAGTCGTCCTCCCATGGCATCTCCCCGTAGCGGGTGCCTGCCCAGGTGTGTATCCCCCAGCCCTCGTAGTCCCCGGCATCGCGGTGATAGTGAATCCTTACGTGGTCGGCGGGTACCGCACCGGACGGGGTGTCGGAGCCGTCACCGTCGCTGCCGTTGCAGGCCGTCAAAAGGGGCAGACTCAAGCAAACGGCCAATGCGGCGGTGATGTGCCGTGCACGCCACGTCCGGAACGGGTTCGGAATTGGCGGTCGCGATGGGCGGGTCGGCCGGTATCGCCGTGACGTTGCGACGGTCCCTCGGGTCATGAATAGCTCCTCCGATTCGCGCGGTGCTGCCGCATCAATTGGGGTGCGGCATACCGACGTGGTGTCGTTGTTTTTCGTCATGCACTTCTCCGCGGCCAGCGGGCCGAAGTCGCGCCCTATTGGCCGGCGTTACCGTAGTCGAGCCATGGTCCGGGCACTAGCCGGTCGGAGCGCCGGCGTCCCCAAGTCTTGGACGTTCGCGTTGTCCGTTTTTCCCGCTTGAACAGTTGGTTGAACGATAACGCCTGCCGCCTGTTTTGATGCATGAAAGCGGTTTCCTGTTGTCGTGGGGATCCTTCGATGTAGCTCCGGAAACAAACGCTTTGACGTCGTCAATTAGAGACAGTGGCGCAGGCGGGTATACCGCGAGGGCAGGCGCCAGGGGAATACCGAAGAACTCCTGCGTGCCTCGGTGGCGGCCTGGCGAGGCGGCATTCGCCGTGCATGGCCGTCGCCCACTACAAGAGCACCAACGCCTTCCAGGGGCCGTTGTGACACGCCCGTCGCGGCCGCGAAGTGCGCCTCGTCTGCGAACGCGCTGTACGGCCGGAGCGCCGGGCGGTGGGTTCCCGCCAGGTAGCACCGCCGGAGCGGACGTCCGGTCCGGCACTGTCCAATTCCGGCCTGGCGCGTGCGGCGGTGTCCGAGGGGACTGACGGGTGTCGCCGAAAGCGCGGTTGCGCGGGTGGTCAGCGGTTTACCACGTAATACACCGGGCCTATAATATCCGGTTATTCAAAATTCTCCCCCACGATTCAGGTGCCCGCCCTATGCGAATCGCTCAGGAAGCTCTCACCTTCGACGACGTGCTTCTGTTGCCCGCCTATTCCGACGTCTTGCCCCGCGATGTGGACCTCTCCACCAGCCTGACCCGCGGAATCGATCTCAACATTCCGCTGGTCTCCGCCGCCATGGATACGGTCACCGAGGGCCGGCTCGCCATCGCGCTCGCCGCGCAGGGCGGCGTCGGCATCGTTCACAAGAACATGACCGTCGAGCAGCAGGCCCGTGAGGTGCGCCGGGTCAAGAAGTTCGAGAGCGGCATCATCAAGGAGCCGATCACCGTCCCGCCGGAGACCACCATCGCCGAGGTGCTCGAGCTCACCCGTCAACAGGGCATCTCCGGCGTGCCGATCGTGGACCATGGCGGCAATCTCGCGGGCATCGTGACCAGCCGGGACCTGCGCTTCGAGAGCCGACTCGATGCCCCGGTGACCGAGGCGATGACGGGGCGCGATCGCCTGGTCACCGTGCGTGAGGGCGCCGAGCGCGACGAAATCCTCGCGCTGCTGCACGAACACCGCATCGAGAAGCTGCTGGTGGTCAACGACGACTTCCAGCTGCGCGGCATGATCACCGTCAAGGACATCCAGAAGTCCCGTGACTACCCGCTGGCGTGCAAGGACGAATTCGGCCGCCTGCGGGTCGGTGCGGCGGTGAGCACCGGTGCCGGCACCGAGGAGCGGGTCGAGGCCATGGTCGAAGCGGGCGCGGACGTGGTAGTCGTGGACACCGCCCACGGCCACAGCCGCGGTGTGATCGAGCGGGTGAAGTGGATCAAGCGCACCTATCCGGACATGCAGGTGATCGCCGGCAACATCGCCACGGCCGACGCCGCGCGATCGCTCTACGAGGCGGGGGTGGACGCGGTCAAAGTGGGGATCGGGCCGGGCTCCATCTGCACCACCCGCATCATCGCCGGCGTGGGCGTCCCCCAGATCACCGCCATCGCGAACGTCGCCGGCGAGCTCGAGGGCTCGGGGTTGCCGGTCATCGCCGACGGCGGTATCCGCTTCTCCGGCGATCTCTCCAAGGCCATCGTCGCCGGCGCCCACTGCGTGATGATGGGCAGCATGTTCGCGGGGACCGAAGAGGCGCCGGGCGAGGTGGAGCTCTACCAGGGCCGCTCCTACAAGTCCTACCGCGGCATGGGGTCCATCGGTGCCATGTCCGGTAGCCACGGCTCTTCCGACCGGTACTTCCAGGAGGATGCCGACAGCGTCGAGAAGCTGGTGCCGGAGGGCATCGAAGGCCGCGTACCGTACAAGGGCGGCCTTTCGGCCATCGTCCACCAGCTCATGGGCGGCGTGCGCGCGAGCATGGGTTATTGCGGCTGTGCCTCCATCGAGGAATTCCGCACCAAGCCCGAGTTCGCCCGCATCACCGGCGCCGGCGTGCGCGAGAGCCACGTGCACGACGTGAACATCGTCAAGGAAGCGCCGAACTACCGGGTCGACTAGCGGCCGGTAGAAGAAAGACACGAAGGTCTCACAACGGGTACCAATGGCCTGCGGAAACCGTGCCGTGTGTGGCCTTCGTGCGCTTCGAGCCTTCTCGAGGCTCTCGGTGTTTGGGCGTCAAACGCCAAGGCGCCAACGGTCAACGAAGGTTCCGCTGCAGGCAGCGGTCTCCGGCTGCCTCCCGAGCCGGGGCACCATAGTACCTGCACCGTATTGGCCCGCTCCGCCTGACAATGGCGCCGCTCCCCGTGGCGCTTCCTTCACCGTGCTTTTCACGGTTTTCTTCGCCACCCGCGATGTTACGTGGTTTCGAACACCACACGCTGAGGATGATTCAGCGAGTTGAGATATTCTATCGGGCGGCCCTCCACATCGTAGGACGTCGCCTGGAGTAAAAGGACGGAAGAATCGCGGCCCAGGCCGAGCAGTTTGGCTTCGCTGGGGCTTGCCGTGTGCGCGCTGATTGTTCCTTGGCCACCTCGCACGCGAATGCCGTATCTTTCCCGCAAAAGCGCGTGGAGCGACTTTTGTCCGAACAAATCGTCTGCGATCAAGTCGGGCACGCGTTCTGCTGGGATGTGCGTCGTCTCGATACAAAATGGGAGGTCGTCGACGAAGCGCAATCTGCGCATGACGATCAGCGGCGCTCCCGGCCGAACCTTGATTCGAGAGGAAACCCTTTCGTCGGCCGTACTCTGCTCGAAGGCCAGCACCCGGCTGCCAGGCTCGCCGCCGCACTGTCGCACGATTTCCGAGAGACTGTGGCTGAACATGTTGCTCGAGATGGGGCGGCGAATAATCGGCTCGGGGACAAAGGTTCCGCTCGTGCCTCGGCGTTCGAGAACGCCACGCGCGATAAGCTGGCTGACGGCCTTGCGTACCGTCATGCGACTGATACCGGTGAGCTCGGCGAGCTCGCGCTCGGAGGGGATCTTGTCCCCGGCCGAGTAGGCGGCTCCGTGTATCAGGTCGAGAACATACTGCTGGACGCGCTCGTAGAGTTTTGACGACTCGGTTGCGCCCGGCTCTTGGTCGTTCATCCAGACTCCTTCATCACTCCGATCTGGTATACGTCAAAGCTCGCTGCAATCAGCGGGAGTTCCTCGGTCAGTCTCCTTGATTGAACATATACCAGTGACGTCATCCATCGCGGCTGTGGTCGCATCGGTTCCATCGGCGCTGTCACATCGGACACTCGGTATACCCCGGTGGTGTCGTTGCGCTGCCGAGCCGCGTAATTGTCGCTGATGGTGACGACGATTGCATCGATCCTCTCGAAGGTGACGCCCCGCTTGGGGCGGTATTCGGTATCGGACAGGGGCCAAGCCTGCTGTGGGGTGTGTTCACGTCTTTGTGGCGGTAGGTCACGCCCGCGGTGAAGGCGTTGGCGTGACGGGTGCGCCAGCCGGATGGGCGGGGCGCGCGAGGAGCCGGTGATCCGGTCGAGACCGGCGGGCATCGGTGCTCTCGCGCGGCGACGGCGGCGGAGCGGTCGCCGTCATCGTCGTCCAGTCTTGTCTCGCCTTGGCAGCTCGCTTCCCGCTCATTAGGTGTTGGATAGCAGTCCGTGCTTGACGTTGGTATATATACCAACTAGCGTCTTGATATACGTACCTAGAAGAGGAGGAGGCAGCATGGTTGCAGATGTGAACAAGGCGGCGATCGTGACGGCGTTCGATACAGCGGTGGAGACGATGGAACGCGCCGCCGAGCTCGGTTACGCGTTGGCGTCCAAGGTGGACAAGATCTATCTGGTCAGTTGCGGGGCTCCCAACCGGATCATGCTGGGGCTGGAATACTGGATACAGCACTACAGCCCCTCGCTCGAGGTGCGCCGCTATTTCCCCGCTGAGTTCATGACTCAGGACCCGGCACGCTTCGACGAACGAACCCTCGTGCTGCTGGGCTCTAAATCCGGGACCACGCCCGAAACGGTGAAAGCGGCCGAATTCCTCAGCGATCGCGCGTGCCACACAATCGCCGTCACGCAGACCGCCGACTTGCCGCTCGCCAAGGCCGTTAGGGACCCGTTGCTCATGGGTGAGACCGATGAGGCTCACACGGCCATGTTCCTGATCATGCAAGCACTGATCGGCGGTTTGATGGCCGAGAAGGACGGCTGGAAGCTTCAGGACAAGCTCATGAGGTCCCTGGCCGCCATGCCCAATGCCATGGCGGAGACGCAGTTGGCCGCGGAAAGGCGAGCGGCCGAGGATGCACGTCTGCTCAAGGACGATCGCATACTCTACCACGTCGCTTCGGGGCCGATGTTCAACACCGCGTATGTGTTCGGCATTTGCGTGCTCATGGAAATGCAGTGGATGCATTCCGTTCCGCTGGAGGCGGCCGAATTCTTTCACGGGCCCTTCGAGATAGTGGATCACACTACGCCCGTGGTGCTCATGCTCGGCGAAGATCCGAGTCGGCCGTTGATGGAACGGGTCGAACGCTTTTGCAAGAAATATACGGAGCGGACCTTCATCTACGATTCCAGGGATTTCGCAATGCCGGGCATCGACGACGAAATTCGGCCAATCGTGGCACCCTATATCATCGAAGCGGCGCTTCACCGTGTCGCTGCGCGGCTGGCGGTTTGGCACAACCATCCGCTTTCGACCCGCCGGTACATGTGGAAGACGGAATACTGAGCCATGGTGCGTGTGCTCGGCATCGGCGACAACACCGTCGACATCTATGTCGATCAGGGCGTTCAATTCCCCGGCGGTAATGCCGTGAACATCGCCGTCATGATGAAGCGAATCGGCGCCGACACAGCGTATTTGGGCTGTGTCGGTTCGGACCGCTTGGGTGGGCTGATTCGGAGTGCGCTCGAGGACGAAGGTGTCGACATCAGCCGGCTGCGTCGCTCCCGTCACCCCAACGCCTGGTCGCGCATCCGACACGAGGGAACTGACCGGATCTTCGACGGCAACAATGCCGCCCTGCGTGACAGCTATCAGCTGTCCGAGGACGATTTCGCCTGGATGGGTGGATTCGACCTCGCCCACTCCAGCATCTATTCGGGGCTCGACAACGAGCTGGCGTATATACGGGCCGCGGGGCCGCTGATGTCCTTCGACTATTCCTCGGAATATGACGATGCCTATATTGCCCGCACGGCGCCACACCTCGATATCGCATTCCTGTCAGCGCCCGGGCGCACGCTCTCCAGCTGCACCGAGCTGGCGCGAACCGTGGCTGCCTACGGGCCACGCGTGGTCGTCATAACACGCGGGGCCGAGGGTGCGGTGGCGCTGGAGAACGACAAGGCCCTGACCCAGCAGGTCGTGCCCACGGAAGTCGTTGACACTCTGGGCGCCGGTGACGGTTTCATCGCGGGCTTTTGCATGACACGCCTGACGGGCGGCTCGCTGGCCGAACAGATGGCCGCTGGCGCCGCCTATGCTGCCCGGATCTGCCGCATACGAGGGGCGTTCGGCCACGGGCGTTCGATCTGGCCGGGGCAGCCCGGCCTCGAAAAGCCGCGACCACACAGCGGGCGCTGATATAACACGATCAAAGCGACAAGAGGAGGAGAGAGATGAGAATGCTGCATCCCACGACCGGCCTCGTCACCGCTGTCGGCATCGCCCTTTGTGCGGCTACCGGCGCGCAGGCCCAGACGACCATTGAATTTCTGCACAGGTGGCCCGAACCCGGATACATGCCGTATTTCCGCCAGGCGGTGAAGACGTTCGAAGCTCGGAACCCGGATATTGACGTCAGCATGGATGCGGTCGCCGACGAGCCCTACAAGGACAAAATCCGCGTGCTGATGGGCTCGGACCAGGTTCCTGACGTCTACTTCTCCTGGTCGGGAGAGTTCGCCCAAAAATTCGCCCGCAATGGCCGGGCACTGGACATCACCGATGCCGTGCACGGCACGAAATGGGGCGAGCATTTCTCGAAGGCTTTGCTCGAGCCCTTCACCTTCGAGGGGAAGCAGTATGGCGTGCCGATGACCGTTGACGGCAAGTTCATGCTCTACAACAAGGCCATATTCGAGGACAACGGACTGGAGAAGCCGGAGACATTCGGGGAATTCCTGGCGCTGAACGGGAAACTCAAAGAGGCTGGGGTGACGCCGATCGCCTTCGGCAACCAGTATCCCTGGGCCGCCTCGCACTATATCGGGGATCTGTTCGCCAAGCTGGTGCCGAACGATATCCGTCTCGGGGACTACAATCTCGAGCGCCCATCCGACGAACTCTACTCCCATCCCGGCTATGTCGATGCGCTGGCCAAATTCGAGACGCTCAACGATGAGGGCTATTTCAACCGCGGCTCGAACGCGGTTACCCACGAAATCGCGCGCGGCAGCTTCCTCGCCGGTCGCACCGCGATGATGTATCTGCAGCTGGTCGAGTTCGCCCAGATAACCCAGGACACGGCCCTGGCACAGGACGGCTGGGGCCTATTCGAAATGCCGGACGTGCCTGACGGGGCGGGGGATAGTGATCTTCTGACCGGGGCGCCCAGCGGTTTCATGATCGCGGCTGATACAGAGCATCCCGAAGAGGCGATCCGTTTCCTCGAATTCCTGACCTCGCCCGAGCAGGCTGCCAAATTCGTTGAAATGACCGGCATGACGAGCGCGGTCGAGGGCGCTGTCGATCCGTCCAATGCGAGTGAACAGATCTACCTCGGCCTCAAGGCCGTCGAAAAGGCCGGCGGGCTCGCGCTGTGGCTTGACACCGCCATGGACGCGCGCACCGCCGAGGTGCTGCTCGACGGTTCGCAGGCACTGCTCAACGATACCGAGACGCCGGAGGCTGTCATGGCACAAGTGCAGGAGACAGCGCGCTCCGTACAAGCCGAGCGCCAGTGAGCCGAGACGGTTCCGGGCGGGGCGATGCGGGTTTTCCGCCCGGAGCTGCGCGAACCGAACGCCGGAGCCGATTGCGGTTCATGGTGAGCTGAGCAGCTCAAACCATCAGGGGGAGGGAAATGTAATGCCGGAACGGATGGGACAACGCGTTCTTCCCTACCTGTTCGTGCTTCCCGCGCTCGTTCTCTTGGCCGCCTTCGTCTACGGGCCGGCCATCGAGAACATGGTCTACAGCCTGTATTCGTGGAGCTCGATGCGCCCGGAGGGTCATTTCGTCGGCCTGGAGAACTACGAAGCGCTCTTCTCCAATCCGGTCTTCTGGCGGGCTTTGATCAATAATACGCTCTACGCAGTAATATCCGTGCTCTTCCAGGTCGCATTCGCGCTGGTTCTGGCAGCCGCGCTGCTTTCCGGCATCTTCAACAAGCGCCTGCAGACGCTGTTCCGGACATCCATTTTCCTGCCCTCCATTTTGCCCATCACCGTGGTGGGCCTGTTGTGGACGCTCATTTACCAGCCCTCGATTGGCCTGATCGACCAACTACTGTCGGCCACTGGGCTGGAGGCGTATTCGCGTGTCTGGCTGGGCGAGGAACGCACGGCCATGATCTCGGTCATCATGGTCTCGCAATGGCAGTATACCGGCTACATGATGGTGCTGTTCATGGTCGCCATCCAGGCAATTCCCGAAGACCTCTACGAAGCGCTGCGTCTCGAAGGCGCCAACCGCATCCAGCAATTCTTCTATGTAACCGTTCCCGGCGTTCGCGAATCCACTCTCATCCTCACCATCGTGACCATATTCGGGGCCTTCAAGGTGTTCGATATCGTCTGGGTGATGACGGCGGGTGGGCCCAACAATGCGACCGAGGTTCTGGGAACGCACATGTATCGCGCCGCCTTCCGCAACGATGTCTCGGGCTACGCCTCCGCGACGGCGACGGTGATCTTCGTTATTTCGATCGCGGTCGGCTTTTTTCAGATCAAGCTGCAGCGGGAGCGTTGAGTCATGCTTCGCGAAGCCAAAGCCACCGACACGGTGGGCGAGCATACGGTTCGTAGCCTACGTTTCCCAGCAAGTCTGTGGACTCTGTTCGGGGGAACGGAAACCGCGAGCGAACGTACGGCACGCTACGGCATGATCGTACTGTTTATCGGTTTCACCATCGTGTCCGTTTCCCCGATTGCCTGGCTGTTTCTTTCCTCGCTCAAGTCTTCGGCGGAGATGTTCGGCAACACTTGGGCGCTGCCGGAGACCTGGCGCTGGGGAAACTATCTTTCGGCCTGGAAACACGGGGTTTCGCAGTACCTGGTATCGAGCATCATTGTGACCACGATCTCTACGGTTGCGATCGTCGCGCTCGCCTCGGCCGCGGCCTTCGCGTTAGTGGCTCTGGATTTTCGCGGCAAGACCTTTCTCTACACGGTCATTCTCGGTGGCGCGATTCTGCCGCCGGAGGTGAGCCTGTTGCCGCTGTTTCAACTGCTCAACGCGATGGGCATCTACGATACTTACTGGGCGCTCATTATTCCCTATGTCGCCTTCGGGTTGCCTTTCACGACCTTTTTGATCAGGGCGTACATGGTGACGATTCCGTACGACCTCAGCGAAGCGGCACAGATGGACGGTGCCGGGGCGCTGTGGACGTACTTGAATATCTATTTGCCGCTATCCCGCCCCATTCTGGCCTCGGCGGCGCTGATCTCCGCTATGCGGGTGTGGAACGAGTTCATCTTCGCGTTGACCTTCGTGGAAAGCAGCGACGTCAAGACCATCACGATTGGCATGATGAGTTTCGCGAACGCCCTGCGCGGCGATTGGGCGGTGATGATGGCCGGGCTGGTGATCGCGATCCTTCCCATGATGATCACGTTCCTCGTGCTACAGCGGCAGTTCATCGGCGGCCTGACGCAGGGCGCAGTCAAGTGAGGAGGGTCGCATGAGCGAGCTATTCATCGACAACATCAGGAAGTCCTTCGGATCTTTTGACGCGATCAAGGACATGAGCCTGAACGTCGACGACAAGGAATTCGTCGTTCTCGTCGGTCCGTCAGGCTGCGGAAAATCCACCCTTCTGCGCATGATCGCGGGACTCGAGACCATTACCGGCGGCGATCTCTGGATCGACAACAAGCGCATGAACGAGGTGCCCGCTGCACGGCGTGGCCTGGCCATGGTGTTCCAGTCGTATGCGCTCTACCCGCATATGACGGTTGCTCAGAATATGTCGGTGGGTCTGCGAATCGCGAAGGTCGACAAGGAGACGATCCGGCAGAAGGTCAGCGAGGCGGCCAGAATTCTGCAGCTGGAGTCGCTGTTGGACCGCAAGCCCAGGCAGCTTTCCGGCGGACAGCGCCAGCGCGTGGCGATCGGGCGGGCTATCGTGCGCAACCCCAGGGTCTTTCTCTTCGACGAGCCGCTGTCGAATCTCGACGCCGCGCTTCGCCTGCAGATGCGGCTGGAGCTGGCCCGCCTGCGGGCGACGCTCGATGCCACCATCATCTACGTGACGCACGACCAAGTCGAAGCCATGACGCTTGCTGACCGGATTGTCGTGATGAACGAAGGGCAGGTCGAGCAGATCGGAACGCCAGTCGAGCTCTATGAGAAACCAGCCAGCAATTTCGTGGCCGGATTCATCGGCAGTCCGACCATGAACCTGCTGCCCGGAACCGTTCGCCGTATGGCCCCGGACGGAACGGCCATTATCGAGTGTGCGGGCACGACTCTGCGACACAGGGTCTACGGGGTCGAAGAAGGCGAACCGATAACCGTCGGAGTGAGGCCGGAGGACCTGGTCGTGATCGAGGATTCAGGCGCGGAGGCGCACGTCGAGGGCGGGGTGCGCGTGGTCGAAAGATTAGGTGCCAACAGCTTCGCCTATCTCGATTTGCGTGACGGTACCGAGCTCACTGTCGAGATCAAGGGCATGGCCCGTGTCGGCATTGAGGAGCGGATGCGAGTGTTGCTGGCGCCGGAGGGCCTGCACATCTTCGGTTGCGACGGCAAACGTCGGGATGTCGAGCTGGCGTGCGACCCGCTTTCGAGTCATGAAGTCCGCCTTTACTAGATCTCGTCATGGGTCAGCCGATGTGTGGTCCGGTGGGGCAAGGCGCGCGAGCGCAGGCGTAGGGGGACCTGCGGTCAGGCGAGTGCAACGCCGCCGGCGAGGCGCACAAACGCTCCCGCGGTTCCGTAGACACTCCGTTGTCGCTCAAGCGCGCTGTGCATGACCATCGCTGAACAGCAGAGGTGTCGGCTGCCAAGTGCAGCCGATCTACCCGGCTTGACAAGGGACAGCCCATAGAAGGTCGGTTGCTCTTGGCAACCGACTCTCTCCGCTGGCTGGGTAAACTAGCTAGTCCGTTCTGAACAACCTGCTATGCCACGCCCTGCAGTGCGGGTTCGCGAGCCCAGTCGCAGATGGTGACATCAA
>NZ_JBNAZM010000031.1:0-55534 GCF_051195215.1 Arhodomonas sp. AD133
GAGGCCCCTCGCGTCCGGCTGCGCCGTCACAAGAGAGCGCGCATTATAGGCACCTCAGACTACACGTCAACACCCCCCTTCAACGTCACTCGCGCAAAACGGCGCTTGCCCACCTGCAGCACGAGGACATCGCCCGCCGGCAGCGTGAGACCCCGGTCCTCGACGCGCTCGCCGTCGATGCGCACAGCGCCCTGCTTGATCATACGCATGGCCTCCGAGGTGCTCGGGGTGAGCCCTGCCTGCTTGAGGGCACTGGTCAACGGCAGCCCGTCTTCACCGTGGACCTCCAGTGTGAGCTCCGGCATGTCCTCGGGCATCGCACCCTTTTGGAACTGCGCGACGAATGCCTCGCGCGCGGCGCGCGCGCTCGCCTCGTCATGGAAACGCGCGACGAGCTCCTCGGCGAGC
Source organism: Arhodomonas sp. AD133 (assembly GCF_051195215.1). Taxonomy (NCBI): domain Bacteria; kingdom Pseudomonadati; phylum Pseudomonadota; class Gammaproteobacteria; order Chromatiales; family Ectothiorhodospiraceae; genus Arhodomonas; species Arhodomonas sp. AD133. The sequence continues at coordinate 409 of NZ_JBNAZM010000031.1, forward strand.
TCGAACTTCACGTCCCGGGGGTTACGCCCTTCATCGACCTCCCGGCGCATTTGCTCGATCTCGCCAAGGGGGCGGAAGCTCAACAGCTCGAAGTACCGCCACATCAGCTCGTCAGAGACCGACATGATCTTGCCGAACATCTCGCGCGCGGGCTCGCGGATGCCCACGTAGTTGTCCAGGGACTTGGACATCTTCTGGACACCGTCGAGGCCCTCGAGAATCGGCGTCGTAAGGATGATCTGGGCAGACTGCCCGTACTCCCGCTGAATCTCGCGCCCGACCAGCAGGTTGAACTTCTGGTCGGTCCCCCCGAGTTCCACGTCCGCCTCCAGGGCCACGGAATCGTAGGCCTGGACGAGTGGATAGAGGAATTCGTGGACGGCGATGGAGCGATTCTCCGTGTAGCGCTTGTGGAAGTCGTCGCGCTCGAGCATGCGGGCGACTGTATAGCGGGAGGCGAGCCGGATCATGTCCGCAGCCTTCATCGGCCCCATCCAGCGGGAGTTGAACTCCACACGGGTAAGCTCCGGGTCCAGAATCTTGAAGATCTGCTCCTCGTACGTGCGCGCGTTCTCACTGATCTCTTCAGGTGTCAGCGGGGGACGGGTGGCATTCTTACCGGAAGGATCACCGATCATCCCGGTGAAGTCCCCGATGAGGAATATGACCTCATGGCCGAGATCCTGGAACTGCCGCAGCTTGTTGATGAGCACGGTGTGCCCCAGGTGCAGATCCGGTGCCGTTGGGTCGAAACCCGCCTTGATCCGCAGGCGTCGCCCTTCGCGCAGGCGCTCGCGCAGATCCTCCTCCGGCAGGATTTCGTCCACGCCGCGACGCAGGATTTCCAGAGCTTCCTCGGTCGTGCTCATGCTCCTCTCCGAATGGTCAAGGTTTCGTGCGCCACAGATCGCAGCCCGGACTGGCGATGACAGCCCGTCCCGAGCAACAATGGCGGGTGGCCGCCCATATTAAGGAGCCGCCGAGCGATTCGCCACCGCCGCGCCGACCGCACCAACACGCCGCGCTGCGTTGACCGCCCCGGGCCTTCCCGCTAAGGTTCCGAGCCAATAAGCAGAGGTCGTGCCCATGAAAGGACACTCCCGCCGCAACAGCATCGACGGCCCGCCACGACGCAAACGCCTCGGCCGTACCCATCATGTGCTCGCGCTGACCGTCGCTGCCGCTACGGGTGCGTTCATGCTGTTCGGCACCAATGACGACGGTGCGAACGCCACGCTGTCCACGACGGACGCGGACGGTGAGAGCGTCAAGCGCCTAACGCTGCCCGATGCCAGCGGCGGCGCCACGCGCCCGCTCGGCCGCGAGCCGATTGCCGCGCTAAGCGCCGAGCAGGCGCCCGAGCTCGTCACGCCCGGAGAATCGCCGGGTGACGGGCCATCGCCCCCCAAGCGGAAAACGGCGGCCACCGATATCCCGTCACCGGTAATGCCACCAGTGGCGGTGGACATACCACCGGTACCGAAGAGCAAGGTTGCAGCGCAAACCAACGCCGAGACGCCAGCCGACAACGCCCAGCCTGCGCCTTGGCAGACGTTCGAGGTGCGCGACGGGGATTCCCTGGCTACCGTGTTCGCGCGTGCGGAGCTAACACCGCGTGACGTCTACGATGTGGTCAACGCGGGCGACCCGGCAAACGCTCTGACGCGGATTTTCCCGGGGGATGAGCTGGCCCTTCGCATGAGCAGCGACGGCGAGCTCCAGGCGGTTCGCTATGCGATTTCCGAGACGAAGACGCTGTTCGTACGCCGCGGGGAGGAAGGCTACGAGCCCGAGGTCATCACCAACCCGCTGGATACCCGGCGTGCGAGCACGCAAGGCACCATCACCAGCTCGCTTTACGGGGCGGCGCTCGGTGCCGGCCTCGACGACCGCCAGATCATGCAGCTCGCTCACATATTCGGCTGGGACATCGACTTTGCCCTCGACCTCCGCAAGGGTGACCAGTTCCGCGTGGTGTACGAAGAGCTTTACCGTAACGGCGAGAAAGTGCGCAATGGCGACATTCTTGCCGCAGAGTTCGTCAACCGGGGCGAACGCTTCCGCGCCGTGCGCTTCACGTTCCCGGACGGGGATGCCGAATATTTCACGCCCGAAGGCAAGAGCATGCGCAAGGCGTTCCTGCGTACGCCCGTGAACTTCACCCGGGTGAGCTCTGAATTCAATCCCGAGCGCCTCCACCCGGTGCTTGGATACAAGCGCCCGCACATGGGCACGGACTACGCGGCGCCACCAGGTACGCCGATCAAGGCGGCCGGGGACGGCAAAGTCATTCATGCCGGACGCAAGGGTGGTTACGGCAACGTCGTGATCATCCGGCACGGCAGCCGGTACTCGACCCTTTACGGGCACATGAAGGGCTTCCGCAGGGGAATATCCACCGGTGACCGCGTCAAGCAGGGCGAGGTCATCGGCTACGTGGGTAGCTCCGGACTCGCGACGGGGCCGCACCTGCACTACGAATTTCGCATCGACGGCAAGCATCGCAACCCGCGTACGGTCGAGCTGCCCGAGGCGGAGCCGATTCCGGCGGAGTACCGCCAGGCGTTCAGCCAACGGACATCGCCGTTGCTGGCGGCACTGGATGAATCGTCGGGTACGCAACTCGCGCGTAGCGACACCGCCAGCGACGATACCTCCGAAGCGGAGCGGTAGCCGGTGGCGCGGTATTTCGTCGGCCTGATGGCCGGCACGAGCCTGGATGCCGTGGACGCCGCGCTGGTAGCGCTTGCCGATGACGGCACAGTGGCTGTGGCACACATCTGCTCCCGCCCGATACCGCAAGCACTGCGCTCGGAGCTGGCGGATATCGGGCCTCGCACACACCTCGAAACGGTGGTCGAAGCAGACGAACGGGTCGCCGACCTGTTCGCCACGACGGTCGACGATCTGCTCGCGCGAGCCGACATGACGGCGGATTGCATCACGGCGATCGGCAGCCACGGTCAGACAGTGTGGCACCGGCCGGGCGCCCCCGCCGCCGCCACCGTCCAGATCGGCAACCCCAATCGCATCGCTGAAATCACCGGAATCCGGGTGATTGCCGACTTCCGCCGCCGGGACATTGCCGCCGGCGGTGAAGGTGCACCGCTCGCCCCGGCGTTTCACCTGGCACTGCTTCGCCAGCATGGCCAGACCGGGGCTGCCCTCAATCTCGGCGGCATCGCGAATCTCACCATCGCGACCGGGGCGTCGCCCCTCGGGTTCGACTGCGGCCCCGCCAATACACTGTTGGACGGCTGGGCCGCCAGACATCTCGGCGTGGCATACGACGACCGCGGCCAATGGGCTGCAACGGGACATGCCGATGACGCGTTGCTGACGGAGCTGCTTGCCGACGAATTCTTCGGCGCGCCGCCTCCGAAGAGTACAGGGCCGGAGCACTTCAACCTCGCCTGGCTCGAGGCTCGTCTGGCGCGCCACCGCACGCTTTCGCCGGAGGACGTGCAGGCCACGCTGACCGAACTGACCGCCCGCAGCGTCGCGGATGCGCTCAAGCGCACCAGCCCGGCGCCGAGCCGGCTCCTCGTATGCGGCGGCGGCGTGCACAACGATTACCTGATGGCGCGACTGGCCACCGTCCTGCCCGACTGGCGCGTAGAGACGACGGCCGCGCTGGGCGTCGATCCGGATTACGTGGAAGCCGCGGCCTTCGGTTGGCTGGCGGCACGCACACTCGATGGTCTGGCGGGCAACGTACCGTCGGTGACGGGCGCCGCCCAGCCCGTCGTGCTGGGCGGCGTGTATGCGGGTTCGTTATAGACGCTCGCGCACGCCGTTAAACGCCGAACGAGGAACCGCAGCCACAGGTGGTGGTCGCGTTGGGGTTACGGATCACGAACTGGGCACCTTCAATGCCTTCCACGTAATCGATCTCGGCCCCCTCGAGGTAGGCACCGCTCATCGGATCCACGAGCAGCGTAACGCCGTTTTTCTCGATCACCGTATCCCCGGCCTCTTCGTTCTCGTCGAACATGAAGCCGTACTGGAACCCGGAGCAGCCCCCCCCGCTGATGTACACGCGCAGCTTCAGCCCGGTGTTCTCCTCCTCGTCGAGAAGCTCCCGTACCTTGGCGGCCGCGCTGTCGGTGAAGTGGAGCAACGCCTCCTCTTCAACAATCTCGGTCATTGTCTGCAAGCCTCCATCGGCCTGATCCCACGGATACTGTGATGGTGGGGGCCCGCCCCCGCCGAGTCAATCACGGCAGCAGCGCCACATCGTTCAATCCGGCAGTCTCGTCGAGGCCGAACATCAGGTTCATATTCTGCACGGCTTGCCCCGCGGCGCCCTTGACCAGGTTGTCCTCCACCGCCAGCACCAGTGCCATGTCACTGTAGGGCTGGCGGTGCACGGCAATCCGGCAGGTATTGATTCCCCGCACGGTGCGGGTCTCCGGGTGACTGCCCGGCGGCAACACGTCGACGAACGGCTCGTCGGCGAAACGCGCCTCGTAAACCGCCTGCAGATCCACGCCGGTATCGAGCAGGCGACCGTAGAGCGTCGCGTGGATGCCGCGCACCATCGGAACGAGGTGCGGGGTAAAGGTCAGGCCCACCGGCCTGCCCGCTGCTTCCGTGAGCCCCTGACGGATCTCGGGCAGATGGCGATGCCCGGACGCCCCGTAGGCGCGGAAGTTCTCCGAGGCCTCCCCCAGCAGGGTGTGCTGCTTCGGTTGACGCCCGGCACCGCTGGCACCGGACTTGGCGTCGGCGATCAGGGTGTCGAGATCAACGAGCCCCTGCTCGACAAGCGGCAGGAAACCGAGCTGCACCGAGGTGGGATAGCACCCCGGATTGGCCACCAGGCGCGCTTGCCGAATCTCGGCACGATGGCGCTCCGGCAGACCGTAGACGGCCTCGGCGGCAATCTCCGGGCAGGCGTGCTCCATGCCGTACCACTGCGACCACAGCTCGAGGTCACGGATGCGGAAATCCGCGCCCAGGTCGACGATGCGGACACCGGCCTCGAGCAGTGCGGGCACGGCCTGCATTGCCGTACCGTTGGGCGTGGCGAAGAACACCACATCGCACGCGGCGAGCCGCTCCGGATCGGGCTCGCAGAAGCGCAGATCGAGATGGCCGCGGAGATTGGGGAAAAACTCGTCGACACGGCGCCCCGCCTCGCCCCGGGAGGTGATTACCGAGGAACGGGCGTGCGGATGCCGCGCGAGCAGCCGCAAAAGTTCGACCCCGGTGTAACCGGTGCCGCCGACGATCCCCACGTTCAACATCGGGCCAAACCCCGCTTACTGCTGCCTCATCAATCAATTATGGTACCGCCCGGGCCTGCCGCCGTCATCCGGCGCGGCCACCAGCGGTCAGTTTGCGCAATGCGCCACGATCACAAACAATGTGGCTCCGCGCATACACGCGAATGATTGGCATCCTAAGGATTCAACCAAATGGCAGCAGACGAGACCGAGGAGCATTCGTCGGCGAACTCACAGCCCCGGAGCCAAGCGCGACCGCTCCCGGATCTCGTCCTTTTCGTGCTGGCACTGGCGATCGGCGTAGTCGGCGGCGTCGGCGGGATTGCCTTCAGCGCCGCGATCAGCCTGATCCACAACCTGTTCTTCAACGTCCAGCTTTCCCTCGACTACGCAACCGACGCCCATATCGCCCCGAGCGTACTCGGGGCCGCGGTCATCCTCGTTCCGGTGGTCGGAAGCCTTATCGTGACCTGGATCGTGAACACGCTGGCGCCGGAAGCACGCGGCCACGGCGTCCCCGAAGTCCTCAACGCGATCTACTACCAGGGCGGGCGCATCCACCCCGTGGTGGCTCTCGCCAAGGCGGTTGCCTCGGCGGTTTCCATCGGCACCGGCGGCTCCGTCGGCCGCGAAGGGCCAATCGTTCAGATAGGCGCCACGTTTGGCTCGGTGCTCGGACAACTCGTGCGCATGCCGGCACGCCAGCGTGTGGTATTGATCGGCGCGGGTGCGGCGGCGGGCATCGCTGCGACCTTCAACGCGCCTATCGGGGGGCTGGCATTCGCCGTGGAGTTGCTGCTCGTCTCCATCAGTGCGCGCACGGTCGCCACCGTGGCGATGGCCACCGTCACTGCAACCTATATCGGACGCCTGTACGCCGGCGTCGGACCGTCATTCAACGTGCCGGAGCTCACCGTCTTCTCCGACCACGCGATGGGGCTGCTCGCGCTCGCGTTGTGCATACCTCTGGGGATCATCCTGGGCGTCGCATCCGCCGGGTTCATCCGATCGCTATACGCGATGGAGGACCTGTTCGACCGCTTCATCCCCAACACGTACCTGCGCCACGCAACGGGCATGCTCGGCGTCGGCCTCCTGCTCTATGCACTCTTGCTCTATACCGGACACTATTATGTCGCCGGCGTTGGCTACGCCACGGTCATCGACGCGCTCAGTGGCGCCCTGCAGGATCCGGCGTTTCTGGCGCTGCTGTTCGCGGCGAAGCTGCTGGCCACCGGCCTGACCATCGGGTCCGGCGCATCGGGCGGTATTTTCTCGCCCTCCCTGTTTCTGGGCGCCACCCTCGGGGCGGCATTCGGGCAACTCATGGCCATGCTGTTTCCGCAGGCCGCCATAAACCCGGCGATGTTCGCAGTCGCGGGGATGGCTGCCATGGTCGGTGGCACCACCGGCGCCGTCGTTACGGCGATCACCATGATTTTCGAGCAAACGCGCGATTACGGCGCCATGCTTCCCATCATCACCTGTGTATCGCTGGCCTACGTCGTGCGCATGCGCCTGACGCCCGAGAGCATTTACACCCTCAAACTCGCCCGCCGCGGCGTGAGCGTCCCGCAGGGCCTGCAGGCGGCGGTCGCAGCCGTGCATACCGCACGCACCATGATGAGCCGGGACTTCGAGATCGTCGACATCGACGACCTCGCCAACTGGCAGCGGCACTTCCACCCGGACGAGGCCGCCCGCTACACCGTCGTCACTCGCGGCGACGAAGTCCTCGGTCTCGCCCGCCCGGAGCTGCTCTACCTGCTCCCGGACCGCGACCCCGAGACGGTGGTCGACCGCAGCATCTTCCCGGTGGTCGCTCAAACGACGTGGCCGACGATCATGCGTGGTCTGAGAGCCAAAAACAGCGAGCTCGCTCTGGTTTTCTCCCGTCGCAACCGCTACGGCGCAAAGTCGTTGATCGGCGTCATCACCCACAGGGAGATCGCCCGGACGGCAGGCGCCAGCGCCGACCTGATGGATTGAGGTCCGATATGCCACGACCAACCGACGCGTTCCTGCTTCGAGCCGACCGCGAGGCGCTGTGATGTACCTCTGGATCAAAGCTTTGCACATCATCTTCGTGGTCACCTGGTTCGCGGCGGTGTTCTACCTGCCACGACTGTTCGTCTATCACGCCCAGACGGACGACACGCCCGGACGTGAGCGCTTTCAGGTAATGGAGCGCAAGCTCTACCGCGGCATCATGACGCCGAGCGCCGTTCTCACGGTGGCCTTCGGTGCGTGGCTGCTCTGGCTCAACCCGGCATGGCTGTCCCAGGGCTGGTTGCACGCGAAGCTCGCGCTGGTCGCCGCGCTCATCGCCTACCACCTTTGGTGCGGAAAGCTGCTCCGCGCGTTCGCAGCGGACGATAACCGCCACGGGCACGTCTGGTACCGGTGGTTCAATGAGCTGCCGGTGCTGATACTGGTAAGCGTGGTGATTCTGGTGGAGGTGAAGCCGTTCTAGTCTCCGGGAACAGGACACCAGGGCCGCGGGGCCGGGCGGCGCGAGCGCCGGCCCGGCGGCGGGCGCCTCAGGCGTCGATCTGGCTCTGCTGGTAGTTCTGCAGCCCCACGCGGTCGATGAGATCGATCTGGGTCTCGAGCCAGTCGATGTGCTCCTCTTCATCGTCGAGGATATTCTGCAGCAGGTCGCGGCTTACGTAGTCGCGCTGCGATTCGCAGTAGGCAATGCCCTCGCGCAGCAGCGGGCAGGCGTCCTGCTCCGCCTTGAGGTCGCATTCGAGAATCTCGCGCACGTCCTCGCCGATGGCGAGCTTGCCCAGGTCCTGCAGATTCGGCAGTCCCTCGAGGAACAGGATACGCTTGACGAGCTCATCGGCGTGCTTCATCTCGTCGATGGACTCCTCGTACTCCTTCTTGCCGAGCTTCTCCAGGCCCCAGTCCTGAAGCATACGCGCGTGGAGAAAGTACTGGTTGATGGCAGTGAGCTCGTTGGTCAGCGCGCGGTTGAGATATTCGATGACTTTCTTGTCGCCCTTCATCGGGGTAGCTCCTGGCGCCGTGAATTGAGACTCCCAAGTCTAGGTCAATTCACCCACCGGGCACAGAGCGGGCCGCGAAAGGCTAGTAACGTTCAGGCGGGATAAGCCAAACCAGCCGGTGCCCACTGCGGCTCGCAGGTCTCATCGTTAGCCTGGCCTTCGGCGAGCAGCGTGCGTGCGGCCGGACCGCACTTGCCACAGCAGCTGCACACGTCGAGCTGACGACGCAGGTCGCGCATGGTGCGGGCACCTTCGGCGACCGCCTTGCGAATCTGGCGATCCGTCACAGCATTACAAACGCATACGTACATGGGGCACCTGCCGTTTGACTAATGGCAGAGTACCCCCGGTCGGAAAAAGATGTCAATTACGAATCGTTCGTATTCTTGCGCCAGTCGACAAACCGTTCGTCGCTCATTTGCCGGCGCGGGTGAGCGTTCCCAGCCCCTTGGTTTCCAGCGCCTCGCGCACCAGGGCACGCACGTCCTGCGGATACTCCATCGTCAGCGCCCGCTCCAGCAGCTGCTCCGCCTCATCGTGCCGAAAACTGCGGATCACCCATTTCACGCGCAGCAAGCCGACACTGCTCATGGACAGCCCATCAATGCCCATGGCGAATAGCAGCAGGGCGGTAGCCGGATTCCCCGCCATTCCGCCGCAGACGCTCACCGGGATGCCTCCGCGATTGCACGCGCGCGCGACATCATGTACCGCGCGCAGCACCGCCGGGTGGAATTCGTCGTAGAGGCTGGCAACGCGCGGGTTGTTGCGGTCCACGGCGAGGAGATACTGCGCCAGGTCGTTGGACCCGATGGAAAGAAAATCGAGCCGGCGGGCGAGGCTCTCCGTCTGGTACACCGTCGCCGGAACCTCGACCATCGCTCCCAACCTCGGAGCCGGCAATTCCAGCCCTTCCTCGGCGAGCTCCTGCTGTGCGCGCCGCACCAGGGCCACGGACTGCTCGACCTCCTCCAGTCTGCTGATCATCGGAAACATGATCTGCAGGTTCCCCAACCCCTCGGAGGCGCGCAGCATCGCCCTGATCTGGGTGAGGAAGATCTCCGGATGGTCGAGGGTGACACGCACCCCGCGCCAACCTAGGAACGGGTTATCGTCGCTGATGCGGAAATACGGCAACATCTTATCGCCCCCGACATCCAGCGTACGCAATGTCACCGGATTGGGCGCAAAAGCCGAGAGCACCTCCCGGTAGAGCCGCATCTGCTCCTCTTCGCCGGGGAAACGCTCACGGATCATGAACGGGAACTCGGTGCGGTGCAGCCCTACGCCATCACAGCCAACCTCCTGGGAGGAAGTGATATCGGAAATGAGGCCGGTGTTGACATATAGCTTGACACGCACGCCGTCCGGACTCTCCGCCGGCAGCGACTGAAGCGCCTGCAACCCCTCGCTGAGCTCCTGCTCCTCGCGTTGCAACCGCCTGTACTCACGCCGAACACCACGGGTGGGCTCAACGTACAGCCGCCCCTGGTAGCCGTCGACGATGAGCTCGCGCCCCTCCAGCACGCTCACCCGCAAATCGCTGACACCCATTACCGCAGGCACGCCCAGCGCCCGCGCGAGGATCGCCACATGCGAGTTCGCCGAGCCCGTCGCCGAGACCACGCCGACCAGGCGCTGACGCGGCACCTCGGCGAGCTGCGATGCGCTCACCTCGTGGCCGACGAGCACCACCTGGCGCGGCAAGGCCCGCTGCCCGCCCGGACCGCTGGTCAGACGCGTAATCAGTCGCCGGCCGATGTCGCGGACATCACTGGCACGTTCGCGGAGGTAACCGTCGTCCATCTCCTCGAAGCGGCGAACCTGCTCCATGACCACGTCGCGCACCGCGCCGGCCGCCCACGTGCCTTCCTGGATGCGCCTCTCGACCCCGGCGATCAGCGTGTCGCCCTCGAGGATCCGGGTGTAGACCTCGAACAGCCTCCGCTCCTCCTCCGGCACGACCCCTTCGAGCCGCTCGGAGAACTCGGCGACATCCGCACGTACCGCCTGTAGCGCCGAGTGGAAAGCGGACAGCTCGGCCTCGGGGTTCTCCGCATCGCGCTCCGGCACCTCGTCCAGCTCGGCGCCGGTATAAAGGGTATAAGCGCGCCCCATGCCCACACCGGTGGCGCCGGCGACGCCCGCAAGGGGCCGGTTACGCGCGAGGCCCCGCCGCTTGACCAGCTCGCGCAGCCCGCCGCTGGCCCGCGCGTGAGCGATAACGCCCGCAAGCTGCGCGGCCATGGTGACCAGGAACGCCACCTCCTCGTCGTCGAACCGATTGCGGGCCTTGCGCTGAACCACCAGCACACCGAGAAGCTGGCGATAGTGGATGATGGGAACACCAAGAAAGGAGTGGAAGTCCTCCTCGCCGGTGTCAGGGAAGAAGCGGAAACGTGGATGGCGGTCCGCGCTATCCAGATTGATCGGTTCCTCGCGCTCCGCGACCAACCCCACGAGCCCCTCGTTGAGTCCCAGGCGCACCCGCCCGACCGCATCCGCGCGCAGGCCGCGAGTGGCCATCAGCGAAAGCGTCTCGCCCTGCTCGCCGACGAGATAGACAGAAGCGACGTCGGCCGCTGTCGCCACTGCCACGCGGTCGACGATCAGGTTCAGCGCATGCCCCAGATCCGGGGCCGCATTCACCTCTTGAACGATGCGGTGCAGTGTATCGAGCATCAGCGCGATCGTCCGTTCTGCCGCGGCGGCGGACGCTGGGGCGGGCCCTCGGGGAACACCAGCGGGGCCAGCTCGGTGAGGGCGCGGTCGTAGACGCGGCGCTTGAAGAAAACAACACGCCGCACGGGCTCCCAATAGTCGACCCAGCGCCAGTCGTCGAACTCCGGCTGTTCACAGGCATCCAGCCGCACGGCCTCCTCGGCACCGGTGAGCCGCAACATGAACCACACCTGTTTCTGTCCAATGCACAAGGGCCGCTGGCGCCGGCGCACCAAATGCCGAGGCAAGCGGTAACGCAACCAGCCCTCGGTGCAGCCGAGGATCTCAACATCCTGTTGCCCAAGCCCCACTTCCTCGCGAAGCTCGCGGAACAGCGCCGCCTCGGCGGACTCGTGGCGCTTGATCCCGCCCTGGGGGAATTGCCAGGCGTTCTGCCCGATACGCCGGGCCCAGAACAGTCGCCCTGCCCCGTCGGTCAGGATGATGCCCACATTGGGCCTAAATCCATCCGAATCAATCACTTGAAGAATCCCGACACGGTCTCCCGCAGATTACGGCTATTCTTCCACATCGCGCTAAATCGCGGCAAATCGCGACACACGCTGGCACGACCGCGGGCGAGCCGCTACCATCGCGTACGCTTGCCGCAGCGGCGACACGCGCCACGGCAGCGACGTAGCTTGGTGGGACATGACGCTTACGATATTCGATCTGGACAATACGCTCATCGCCGGCGACAGCGACCACCTGTGGGGCGAGTTCCTGGTGGAGCGCGGCATCGTCGACGGCGCTACCTATGCGGCCGAGAATCAGCGTTTCTTCGAGGACTACACCACCGGGCGCCTGGACATCGACGAATTCCTGGCCTTCTCTCTGCGACCGCTCGCCGACAATGCGCCCGCCGACCTGAGTCGCTGGCGCGCCGAGTTCGTCGCTGAGAAGATCGCCCCGATCATACTGCCCGCCGCCGTCGAGCTGATCGCCAGCCACCGAGCGCGCGGCGATCACCTGATGATCATTACCGCAACCAACCGCTTCGTCACCGCGCCCATCGCCGAGCACTTCGGTATCGACTGCTTGCTCGCGACCGAGCCCGAGTTCCGCGGCGGCCGTTACACGGGCAGATATGTCGGCACCCCGACCTTTCGCATGGGCAAGATCGACGCGCTCGAGACGTGGAAGCACGAACACGGCGAGTCCCCGGCAACCACGGTGTTCTACAGCGACTCCCACAACGACGTGCCACTGCTCGAGCGTGTCGACGAGCCCGTCGCCGTGGATCCCGACCCGACGCTCGCGGCCACGGCACGCGCCCGGGGATGGCGGCGCATCAGCCTGCGGCGCGGCGACACTCCCCAGCCCCTGGATTGACGCCGCGGCCACACGCCACGGCGTCGAGGCTTCGCCCGAACAGATCGACCCTAATGCGACAGAAGCACGGGCAGTGTCATGCTGCCGAGCACGCTACGGGTGGTGCCGCCGAGTATCATTTCGCGCAGCCGGGCACGCCCGTAAGCCCCCATTACCATCAGGTCCGCACTGTAGTCGCTCGCTGCGGACAGCAACGCCGAGGCCACATCCATGTCGCCCAGGCTCTGGTGCGAAGCCTCGACATTCACGCCATGGCGAGCGAGCAGCACAGCGATATCCGCCGCGGGCTGCTCTCCGTGCGCGGCCTCGTGACCACTCCCCGTGAGCGCCAGCACGCGCACCGCATCCGCCGACGCCAGCAACGGTATGGCATCGGCCACCGCGCGAGCGGACTCACGTCCACTGTCCCAGGCAACGAGCACCCGCCTTCCCACCGGTTGCTCACGCCAGGCGTACGGCACGGCCAGCACGGGTCGACCGCTTAGCAGCGCGAGCTGGCCAGGCAGGTCCGTGGGCACCGACGCGTGCACATCGCGGATATCCGGCTGCCCCACCACCGCGAGATCGGCATAACGGGACTCTGCCGCCAGCACATCCAGCGCCGTGCCGCCAGCAGTGACGGTATCGGTGGCGCGCCACTCGGTAACCAGCTCCCGCCCCCGGGTCAGCTCCTCGAAGCGCTCACGCAGCGCCGCATTGCGTTGCCTCGCGAGCTCCAGCTGCTTCTCGAATGTCTGCGTCGGCACGAATTCCGGCACCAGCATCACATCGGCCACGGCCACGCCGGTGAGATGGGCGCTCCACTGGGCGGCCAGCTCCGCGGCGGTACGCACCCGCACTGCGCAACTGGCGGCGTCGTCGACGTACACGAGTAGGCTACGCGGTACCATTGGTCGAACCCCCCTGGGCTTGTCATTGAGTCCGGAACGCGTCGCACACCGGCTGCTGTCGACATGATATCAAGCCTGTAACTCAACGGCGGACTGTTTTACTATTACGTTTACGTAAACGGAAATCAGGCGACCCGCCATGAAGCCGAAGCAGCACAATGCCGTCAACGGCACGACCTACACCATCTCCCAGCTCGCCCGGGAGTTCGGCGTCACTACGCGCGCGATCCGATTCTACGAGAATCGCGGACTACTGGCACCACGCCGTGAAGGTCAGAAGCGCATCTACAGCCGCCGCGACCGCACCCGGCTGAAGCTGACCCTGCGCGGCAAGCGCCTGGGCATGACCCTGGCCGAGATCAAGGAAGTCTTCGACCTCTACGATATGGCCCACGGCGAGGAGCGACAACTCGAGCGCTACCTCGAAATCCTGCAGGCCAAACGGGCAATGCTTCTCCAGCAACGCCAGGACCTCGAAGACGCCCTGGCCGAGCTGGAAGAATCCATGGGCCACTGCCGCGGTATTCTCGAGCAGAAGCGTGAACGCGAGGAGCAGGAGCACCGAGCATCGGGGCAGGCTCGAATTTGACGTTTACGTAAACGTAATCTAAGGTTGCCTTGCCCTGCCACCATTGACAGGGCGCCGTACCGAATAGCAGGGGGGAGAGTCGCCATGGAGTTGCCTGGCCTGAATTTCGCCCTAGGCGAGGACATCGACATGCTTCGCGCGGCCGTGCGCGACTTCGCGCAGGGCGAGATCGCCCCGCTGGCCGCGGAAATCGACGCCACGAACCGCTTTCCCAGAGCACTCTGGCCGCAACTCGGCGAACTCGGAGTCCTCGGCATAACGGTGGAAGAGGAGTTCGGCGGTAGCGCCATGGGGTATCTGGCCCACATGATCGCCATGGAAGAGATCAGCCGCGCCTCGGCCTCCATCGGCCTGTCCTACGGCGCGCATTCCAATCTCTGTGTCAACCAGATCCGCCTGAACGGCAGCGACGAGCAACGCCGCCGCTACCTGCCCAAGCTCGTCTCCGGCGAGCACGTGGGCGCGCTCGCCATGTCCGAACCCGGCGCAGGCTCGGATGTCGTCTCGATGCGGCTGCGTGCCGAGCGCAAGGACGACCACTACGTTCTCAACGGCAACAAGATGTGGATCACCAACGGCCCCGAGGCCGACACACTGGTGGTCTACGCGAAGACCGACCCCGCCGCCGGCTCGAAGGGGATCACCGCTTTCATCGTCGAGGGAGGCTCTCCCGGGTTCACCACCGCGCAGAAGCTCGACAAGCTCGGCATGCGCGGCTCGGACACGTGCGAGCTGGTATTCGACAATTGCGAGGTGCCCGTGGAAAACGTCCTCGGCGGCGAGAACGAAGGCGCGCGGGTACTCATGAGCGGACTCGACTACGAGCGCGCCGTGCTGGCGGCCGGCCCCCTCGGGATCATGCAGGCGTGCATGGACAGCGTGATGCCCTACATCCACGAGCGTCGGCAATTCGACAAGCCCATCGGCGAGTTTCAGCTTATCCAGGGCAAAGTCGCCGACATGTACACCACGCTGAATGCCTGCCGGGCCTACGTGTACGCGGTCGGCGGGGCCTGCGACCGCGGCGAGACCACGCGCAAGGACGCCGCAGGCGCCATTCTCTACGCCGCAGAGAAGGCTACCCAGGTAGCGCTCGAAGCGATTCAGATACTCGGCGGCAACGGCTATATCAACGAATACCCCACGGGACGGTTGCTGCGCGACGCCAAGCTCTACGAGATCGGCGCCGGCACCAGCGAGATCCGCCGGATGCTGATCGGCCGGGAGCTTTTCAAGGAAACCGGGTAAAGCGGGAGGCAACGCCACGGACTGCGGCCGTCACCTCTCGTTCATCGCAAGCACGGCGCCGGGCGTGCCCCAGGGCAGCCAGCGCCGGCGTTGCGACCAGCTGCGGAGGCATCCATGTCTTACGATCCCATTGTCATCGTCGGCTATGCGCGAACTCCCATGGGCGGCTTCCAGGGCCGGCTGACGAGCGCGCGCGCCCCGGATCTGGGTGCCGCGGCGATACGTGCGGCCCTGGAGCGAGCCGGTGTGGCCGCCGACGAACCGCAGGAAGTCTACATGGGCAACGTGCTGCCGGCCGGTGTCGGCCAGGCACCGGCACGCCAGGCCGCGATCGGTGCCGGCATGCCCGTCTCCGTGCCCGCTACCACCGTGAGCAAGGTCTGCGGGTCGGGCATGAAGGCGGTGATGCTCGGGCACGACGGCATCGCCGCCGGTAGCAACGACATGGTGGTCACCGGGGGCATGGAGAGCATGAGCAACGCCCCCTACCTGCTCGACCGCGCCCGCGCCGGTTACCGACTCGGTCACGGACGGGTCATCGATCACATGTTCTTCGACGGTCTGGAAGATGCCTACGATCACGGACGGCTCATGGGCACTTTCGCCGAGGACACCGCCGAGCATTACCGCTTCACTCGCGAAGCGCAGGATGCCTTCGCCATCGAGTCGCTGGAGCGCGCCAACAAGGCCATCGCCGAGGGCCGCTTCGAGCGTGAGATCACCCCGGTCGGCATACGCTCGCGTGGCGAGGAGCACCAGGTCAGCGTCGACGAGCAGCCCGGCAATGCGAAGATCGACCGCATTCCGAGCCTCAAGCCCGCATTCCGCAAGGACGGTACCGTTACCGCCGCTAATTCCAGCTCGATCTCCGACGGTGGTGCGGCGCTGGTGCTCATGCGCCATTCGGAGGCTGAGCGCCGGGGTGTCACACCGCTGGCGACCATCCGCGGGCACACCAGCCACGCCCGCGCCCCCGCCTGGTTCACCACGGCGCCGGTGGGTGCAATGGAGGCCCTGCTCGAACGAGTCGGCTGGCAGGTCGACGACGTCGACCTATTCGAGGTCAACGAGGCATTCGCAGTGGTCGCCATGGCTGCCATGCAGGACCTTGGCCTGCCCCGCGACAAACTCAACGTACACGGCGGCGCGTGCGCGCTGGGCCACCCCATCGGGTGCTCCGGAGCTCGCCTGATCGTCACCCTGCTCGCGGCGATGGAAGAGTACGACCTCCCCCGCGGCGTGGCGTCGCTGTGCATCGGCGGCGGCGAAGCAACCGCCGTCGCCATCGAACGCAACCGGTAGACGGGTGGCATCGTGAGCGTCATCAAGAGCAAGATCAGCCCGCGAAGCAACGAATTCATCGACAACCAGGCGGCGATGGACGCCCTGGTCGCGGATTTGCGGGAGAAGGTCCAGCGTGTAAAGCTCGGCGGCGGCGAAAAACCGCGTGAACGCCACGTCGCCCGGGGCAAGTTGCTCCCGCGCGACCGCATCCGCGTGCTCCTGGACACGGGCTCACCTTTTCTCGAGCTTTCCCAGCTCGCCGCGCACGAGGTCTATGACGATGACGTCCCCGCTGCCGGCATCATCACCGGCATCGGCCGCGTCGCCGGACGCGAATGCATGGTGGTGGCCAACGACGCCACCGTGAAAGGCGGCACTTACTACCCCCTGACAGTGAAGAAGCACCTTCGCGCCCAGGAGATCGCCGAGCAGAACCACCTGCCGTGCATCTACCTGGTGGACTCAGGCGGCGCCAATCTGCCCAACCAGGACGAGGTGTTCCCCGATCGCGACCACTTCGGCCGCATCTTCTTCAATCAGGCGAACATGTCGGCCCAGGGCATCCCCCAGATCGCAGTCGTGATGGGCTCGTGCACGGCCGGTGGCGCGTACGTGCCGGCGATGGCCGACGAAAGCATCATCGTGCGCGAGCAGGGCACCATTTTCCTCGGTGGACCGCCGCTGGTTAAAGCCGCCACCGGCGAGGTCGTGACCGCCGAAGAGCTCGGAGGCGCGGACGTTCACGCCCGCACCTCCGGCGTCACCGACCACTATGCCCTGAACGACGCCCACGCTCTGGGCACTACGCGCCACATCGTCGCCAACCTCAACCGCGTCAAGCGCCACGAGCTCGAGGTACACCAGCCGCGGGCACCCCTTCACGACCCCACCGAACTGCGCGGCGTCGTCCCCACCGACGCCAAGCACCCCTACGACGTGCGCGAGGTCATCGCACGGGTCGTCGACGGCAGCGAGCTGGATGAGTTCAAAGCGCTTTACGGAACCACACTGGTCTGTGGCTTCGCCCACATCCACGGCTACCCGGTGGGCATTCTCGCCAACAACGGCGTGCTCTTTTCCGAGTCCGCCCTCAAGGGGGCGCACTTCGTCGAGCTGTGCAGCCAGCGTGGCATTCCGCTGGTGTTCCTGCAGAACATCACCGGTTTCATGGTGGGCCGTAAATACGAGGCCGGCGGTATCGCCAAGGACGGCGCCAAGCTCGTCACCGCCGTAGCCACCACCGAAGTGCCGAAATTCACGGTGATCATCGGCGGCAGCTTCGGCGCCGGCAACTACGGCATGTGTGGTCGTGCCTACTCGCCGCGATTTCTGTGGATGTGGCCCAACGCCCGCATCTCGGTTATGGGCGGCGACCAGGCCGCCAACGTGCTCGCCCAGGTGCGCCGGGACAGCCTGGAGCGCCGCGGCGAAACCTGGAGCGAGACCGACGAGGAAGCCTTCAAGGCACCGGTACGCGAGCAGTACGAGCGTGAGGGCCACCCCTACTACGCCAGCGCCCGGCTGTGGGACGACGGCGTGATCGACCCGGCGGATACACGCATGGTGCTGGGACTCGGCCTTTCGGCGGCATTGAACGCGCCGGAAGAGCAGACGCGGTTCGGCGTGTTCAGGATGTAAGAAATCGCGAAAGAGGAAAGCAGAAAGTGAAACGCGGCAAGCGCGTTACCAACCAAGCGCCAACGCAACCACGCTCCCGCGGGAACACTTTCGACTTGCTTCTTATGGCTTAAGTAGGACTTTCGACTTGCAGCCCGGATTTGCGAGATGAGCGAAGACACGCTGACCGTGGAGCACGATGCCGGCATCGCCCGCATCACGATGAACCGCCCGGCGGTGCACAACGCCTTCGACGATGCGTTGATCGCCGAACTCACCGGCACGCTGCAACGGCTCGAGCGCGACGCGAGCGTCCGTGCGGTGGTACTGGCGGCGGCGGGCAGGAGCTTTTCCGCCGGTGCCGATCTCAACTGGATGCGGCGCATGGCCGGCTACGACTGGTCGGGGAACTACCGCGACTCCCAGGGCCTGGGCAAGCTAATGCACACCCTCTACCGGCTCGACCGCCCCACGATCGCCCGCGTTAACGGCGCAGCGATGGGTGGCGGCGTGGGGCTGGTGGCCTGCTGTGACGTCGCCGTAGCCGCGCAGAGCGCTGTATTCGCTCTCTCCGAGGTCAGACTCGGGCTCATTCCGGCAGTGATCAGCCCCTACGTCGTCAGCGCCATCGGCGAACGTGAAGCACGGCGGTATTTCGTTACCGGCGAGCGCTTCGACGCGCGCACGGCCCGCCGCATTGGTCTCGTACACGAGGTCGTGCCCCCGGAAGCGCTCGACGACGCCGTCGACCGGGTCACCACGGCCATGCGCGCCAATGGCCCGGAGGCGATGCGCGCCGCCAAAGCCCTCGCCCTGGACGTGAGCCGCGGACCGGTCGATACGGCCATGGTCTCCGAAACCGCCCGCCGCATCGCCGATCAGCGCGCGAGCGAGGAGGGCAAGGAAGGCGTTGCGGCGTTTCTGGAGAAGCGGCGCGCGAGCTGGGTCGAGCAGTGAACCGCGCCGTGAATCGGCATAACCATAACCCGGCCAGGAAAAGCTGATGTTCGACAAAGTCCTGATCGCCAACCGGGGGGAGATCGCCTGCCGGGTCGCTTTGACCTGCCGGCGACTCGGAATCCGCACGGTCGCTGTCTACTCGGAGGCGGACGCCCATGCCCGGCACGTCGACCTCTGCGACGAGGCCTGGCTGATCGGGCCGGCGCCCGCCCGCGAGAGCTACCTGCGTGGTGGCCGCATTATCGACGTCGCGCTCCACAGCGGCGCGCAGGCCATTCATCCGGGTTACGGATTCCTCTCGGAGAACGCCGGGTTCGCGCGCGCCTGCGAGGAAGCCGGCATCGTCTTCATCGGCCCCCCCGCCGCTGCCATCGAGGCCATGGGCTCCAAGAGCGCGGCCAAGGCCATCATGGCCGACGCCGGCGTGCCGTTGGTCCCGGGCTACCACGGTGCGGACCAAGAGGAATCACGGCTTGCCGCCGCCGCCGATGAAATCGGCTACCCGGTGCTGATCAAGGCCAGCGCCGGCGGCGGGGGCAAAGGCATGCGCCGGGTCGACCGGCCGGAGGACTTCGCCCGGGAGCTCGCCGCCGCTCGCCGCGAGGCCTCGGCGAGCTTCGGCGACGACCGGGTCCTCGTCGAAAAATATCTCCTCCATCCGCGCCACATCGAGGTACAGGTATTCGCCGACGGTGTCGGCAACGCCGTGCACTTGTTCGAGCGCGACTGCTCGGTGCAGCGGCGACACCAGAAAGTACTCGAAGAGGCGCCGGCACCCGGCATGACCGAGGCCCGTCGCAACGAGATGGGGCAGGCGGCGGTGCGAGCGGCCCAGGCCATCGGTTACGTGGGCGCGGGCACGGTGGAGTTCATCGCCGAGCCGGACGGGCGCTTCTACTTCATGGAAATGAACACGCGTTTGCAGGTCGAGCACCCGGTCACCGAGATGATCACCGGCGAAGACCTGGTGGAATGGCAACTGCGGGTCGCCGCCGGCGCTCCGCTGCCCCGTGAGCAGTCTGCGCTCGAACTGCAAGGCCATGCGTTCGAGGCCCGTATCTACGCGGAGGACCCGGACAACGACTTCCTCCCCGCGACGGGGCGCATCCGGCACCTGCGCACGCCCGAAACCGGCAGCGATGTTCGCATCGACACCGGTGTGCGCGAGGGTGACGAGGTCAGCGTCCACTACGATCCGATGATCGCGAAGCTCGTCGTCTGGGGCGACGACCGCAGCGCAGCCCTGCGACGGCTGCGCCACGCCCTCACCGACTTCGAAGTGGTGGGCCCCACCACGAACACCGCCTTCCTGAAAGCACTGGCGGCGCACCCCGCATTCGCGGCCGGTGAGGTGGAGACGGGCTTCATCGAGCAGCATCGCGACACATTGATCCCCGAGCGCGAGCCGGCTTCCGACCGGGTGCTTGCGCTGGCCTGCCTGGCGGAATTCCTGCGCATCGATGAGGAGGCCGCGGACCGCGCTGCCCGCTCCGGCGACCCCTACTCGCCGTGGCACCACACCACCGGCTGGGTGCTCAACGACGACAATCATCACACACTGCATTTCCGCGACGATGGCAGAGACGTCGCGGTGACCGCCCACTACCGCCCCGGCCACTACCTGCTGGAGCTGCCCGGCGGCGAGACACGTGCCCGCGGCACCCTGGGGCGGGAGGACCGGATCCAGGCGGACCTGGACGGCGTTCGCCTGACCGCCAGTGTGGTGCGCGACGGTCCCCATTTGACCATCCTCTGCGATGGCCACGTCCACGAGCTCGTCTGCCACGATCCGTTGACCGTGGGCATGGAGGACGAGGTGCGCGAAGGCAGCCTCACCGCCCCCATGCCGGGCACGGTGATCAGCGTCACCATTGCCGAGGGCGATACGGTGACCGAAGGCCAGGCGCTGATGGTCCTGGAGGCCATGAAGATGGAGTACACCATCAAGGCCACCACCGACGGCGTGATCGAGCACGTGAACTTCGCCGAGGGCGAGCAGGTAACCGAGGGGGCGGAGCTGCTCGCCATCCGCGCGGAGGACTGAGATTGGCGATTGATGAACAAGCAGGCGAACCAGCAAGACACGATGGACACCAAGGATTCACCAAGCGCGGGCCCTAAGGCAGGTGCGTCATTCATTCCCCTTGCGAACCTTGGTGCCCATCGCGTGTTGGTGGTTCGTCTCCCAGGCATAGCGCGGGAGGTACGGCATGTCGCTGCCCAAGCAGGTGAAAATCGTCGAAGTCGGGCCGCGGGACGGGCTGCAAAACGAATCCCGGACCATTCCAGCGACCGTGAAGATCGAGCTGGTGGAGCGACTCGCCGATGCGGGCCTGCCGGTAGTTGAGGCGGGTGCCTTCGTCTCACCCAAGTGGGTGCCACAGATGGCGGCAAGTGCCGAGGTCCTCGCCGGCGTCCGGCGCCGTGCGGACGTCTCCTATCCTGTACTGGTCCCGAATCTGAAGGGCCTGGAGGCAGCGCTGGCCGCTGGCGCCGAGGAGATCGCCGTCTTCGGGGCCGCGTCCGAGTCGTTCTCCCAGCGCAACATCAACTGCTCGATCGCCGAGAGCCTGGAGCGCTTCGCACCGGTGATCGAAGCCGCCAGAGCGCAGGGCGTGCGCGTTCGCGGCTACGTGTCCTGCGTGCTGGGGTGCCCCTACGAGGGAGACATCGCCCCCGCTGCCGTAGCCCGCGTGGCCGACGAGCTCGCCACTATGGGGTGTTACGAAATCTCGCTGGGCGACACCATCGGTGTCGGCACGCCGCTGAAAGCCCAGCGCATGGTCGAAACGGTCGCCGACCGGTTGCCCGTCGAGCGCCTCGCCGCCCACTTCCACGACACCTATGGCCAGGCACTGGCGAACCTGTTCGCGGTCTTGAATCTCGGCGTAGCGAGCGTGGACAGCGCTGTCGCCGGCCTTGGCGGCTGCCCGTATGCGAAAGGCGCTTCCGGCAATGTGGCCACCGAGGATGTCGTCTATCTTCTGGATGGCCTGGGCATCGACACGGGCGTGGACCTCGCCACCGTCGCTGCCACTGGCCGCTGGATCAGCGAGAGACTCGGTCGGACACCGGCGTCGAAGGTGGCCCAGGCGCTGGCGGCGAAGGCGGAGGACTGAACCGGGAACAAGGAGAAAGACCACCAGGCTGCAAAGCACACCAACAGGCCAGTCAAGCAGGCGCACTGGCAATTGTGCACGCTACATAAGGCGAATGCGGAACAGCTATAGCCAAAACCTCTCGCCGCCTCTGCGACTCTCGGGCGCAAGCGGCGCGAGGCCGATGCGGGCACACGGCTGAACACGACGCCTTTGCGTTGTGCCTCTCTGCGCCCTTGGTACCTTTGTGTCTGATGCGGATAAGGAGGCGTGCGTGGAACGCGAGAGCATGGACTACGACGTGGTGATCGTCGGCGGCGGGCCCTCGGGGCTGGCGGCAGCGATCCGGCTGATGCAACGTGCCGCCGAGGCCGAGCACGAACTGGCGGTGTGCGTGCTGGAGAAAGGCAGTGAGATCGGCGCGCACATTCTCTCCGGGGCGGTCATAGAGCCCCGGGCGCTCGACGAGCTGCTGCCCGACTGGCGCGAGCAGGGCGCACCGCTGAACACACCGGCCACCGAGGACCGCTTCCTCTACCTCACCGAGCACAAGGCCTACCGACTGCCCACGCCGCCACAGATGGGCAACCATGGCAACTACATCGCCAGCCTCGGCAATCTCTGCCGCTGGCTCGCCGAGCAGGCCGAAGCGCTCGGCGTTGAGATCTACCCGGGCTTCGCCGCCGCCGAGGTGCTCTACCACGACGACGGCTCGGTCAAGGGCGTGGCCACCGGCGACATGGGACTGAACCCGGACGGCACGCCGGGGCCCAATCACGAGCCGGGTGTCGAGCTCCACGCCCGCCAAACCATCTTCTCCGAGGGGTGCCGCGGCTCGCTCACCAAACGCCTGTTCGAACGTTTCGGCCTGCGCGAAGGCGCCGATCCACAGACCTACGGCATCGGCATCAAGGAGCTCTGGGAGGTGGATCCGTCGAAGCACCACCCCGGGCTGGCCGTCCACACCGTGGGCTGGCCCATGGACTCGAAAAACTACGGCGGCAGCTTTCTCTACCACCTGGAGGACAACCAGGTGGCCGTCGGGTTCGTCATCGGCCTCGACTACGACAACCCTTATCTATCGCCTTTCGACGAAATGCAGCGCTTCAAGACCCATCCGGCGATTCGCGGGACCTTCGAAGGCGGCCGGCGGATCAGCTACGGGGCGCGGGCACTGTCCGAGGGCGGCTACCAGTCCATCCCCCGGCTCACCTTCCCGGGCGGACTGCTGGTCGGTGACACCGCGGGCTTTCTCAACGTGCCCAAGATCAAGGGCACACACACCGCCATGAAATCCGGCATGACCGCCGCGGACGCCGTGTTCGACATCCTCGCCGAGGACGACGCCCACGGCCGCGAGATCTCCGCCTATCCAGAACGGCTCAGGCAAAGCTGGCTGTGGGACGAGCTTTACCAGGTGCGCAACATACGCCCCGCCTTCCGCTGGGGGCTGTGGCCCGCGATCGCCTACTCCGCGCTCGACACCTACGTACTTCGCGGCAAAGCGCCTTGGACCCTGCACCACCACGCCGACCACGAGCGCCTGAAACCCGCGGACCAGGCGCAGTCCATCGACTACCCCAAGCCGGACGGAGTGCTCACCTTCGACAAGCTCTCGTCGGTGTTCATCTCCAACACCAATCACGAGGAACACCAGCCCAGCCATCTCACGCTGCGTGACGAAACCGTGCCCGTGACGGTGAATCTCGAGCGCTACGCCGGGCCCGAAGCCCGCTACTGCCCCGCTGGGGTCTACGAGTTCGTGGAGAGCGAAGACGGCGGCATGCGACTGCAGATCAACGCGCAGAACTGCGTCCACTGCAAGACCTGCGACATCAAGGACCCCACCCAGAACATCGACTGGGTCGTCCCCGAAGGCGGCGGCGGACCGAACTACCCGAACATGTAAGGGAACGGGCTTTACACACCAAGAACACCAAGGCAGGGGCACGAAGCGAGAGAGGGCAGTCAACAGGCGATCCGGGGGCTTGTTCTCCAGGGGCCTCGGTAGCCTTTGTCTTCTCGCTTCGTGTCTTTGTGCTTTGCACTGTCTCCCCCGGCGCTTGCCTTCCTGGCGCTGCGTCCCCATGACTCATCGCTGATAGTCACAATGAGCCGTTTGTGCCGCGCGTGCGTCACGCGCGTGGCGGCGGCGCTATGCTATCCTGCCGATCATTTCATTCGAGATTGAACTTTTTACGGTGCTAATGTTCCGATGCCTGCCGGGTTCCGGCGCCCATCTTCCGCGCTATCCGCTGCCCCGGAACGACCGCCCAACGTGTATTCGCACCTCAGGGATGGAAGCCAATGAAAGTGTTCACGCGGCTGATACTGGTTCTGATCTTTCTCGCTGCTGTACTCGGCGGCATCTTCGGCTGGAAGTACTATCAGTTCCAGCAGATGTCGGCGCAGCTCTCGCAGCCACAGCCGCCGGCCACCGTCTCCGCCACCCGCGCACGCGAGGCGAGCTGGCAACCTAGCATCCGCGCCGTGGGCAGCCTGACCGCGGTGAACGGCATCGATATCACCACCGAAGTGGCCGGCAAAGTCCGCGCTCTGGAGTTCGACTCCGGCGCCCGGGTCTCCGCCGGTGACACGCTGGTACGCCTGGACGACAGCATCGACCGGGCGGCACTGGACGGGCTCGTGGCCGATCGCGAGCTCGCCCGCGTGCAGTTCGAGCGCTCTTCGAACCTGCTGCCGAAACGCGCGGTTTCGCAGTCGCAATTCGACGAGGCCAAAGCGAAGTACCAGGCCGCGCAAGCGCAGGTGGCCGAGCAACAGGCGCGCCTTGCGAAGATGACCATCACCGCGCCGTTCGACGGCCTGCTCGGCATCAGCCGGGTGGACGCGGGGGAATACCTCTCCCCCGGGCAGAAGATCGTCACGCTGACCACCCTCGACCCGATCTACGTGGACTACTCGGTGCCGGAGAGGCGGTTCAGCGAGCTGTCCGTGGGCCAAGCGGTCGAGGTGCATGTCGACGCCTATCCCGACCGCACCTTCAGCGGCGAGATCTCGGCCATCGACTCCGGCGTCGACGAGGGCACGCGCACCGTCGACGTCCGCGCCACCCTGCGTAACGAGAACCGGACGCTGCGCCCTGGCATGTTCGCCTCAGTCGCGACCCTCGAACCACAGAAACGCAACGTGGTTACGGTGCCGCGTACAGCGGTGTCCACGAATACCTACGGGAACTTTGTGTTCGCCATCACCGAGAATGGGGCCGGAGACCTCGTCGCCGAGCGTCGCTCGGTTACCACCGGCATCACCCGCAATGGACACATCGAAGTCACCGAGGGGCTCGTCAGCGGTGACCGGGTGGTGAGCGCCGGCCTGGTCAAACTACGCGACGGCCAGCGCGTGACAGTCGACAACGGCGTCTCGCTCGACGGGGAGGTCGCCGAGCAATGAGGTTCACGGATATCTTCGTGCGCCGCCCCGTCCTGGCGACGGTGGTGAGCCTGCTGATCCTGCTGATCGGCGCACGCTCGCTCGGCCTGCTGGAGGTCCGTCAGTACCCGGAGCTCGAGAATACGGTAGTGACGGTGACCACCGCCTATCCCGGGGCGAGCTCGGAGCTCGTCAAAGGCTTCGTCACCACGCCGCTGCAACAGGCCATCGCCGAAGCGGACGGCATCGACTACCTGACCGCCACCAGCGCCCAGGGCTCCTCCACCATCGAGGCCCACATGGAGCTCAACTACGACCCCAACGCGGCCGTGGCGGAGATCCAGGCGAAGGTGGCCAGTCAGCGCAACGTGCTCCCCGAAGCCGCCGAGGATCCGGTCATCGAGTCGTCCACGGGCGACTCCACGGCACTGATCTACCTCGCCTTCTACAGCGACAGCATGAGCGTGCCCCAGGTCACCGACTACCTGATCCGTGTGACACAACCGCAGCTCCAGGCCCTGCCCGGTGTCGCCAAAGCACGGCTTTTCGGCAAGCCCTTCGCCATGCGGATCTGGCTCGATCCCCAACGTATGGCCTCGCTGGGGGTAACGGCCAGTGACGTGGCGGGTGTCCTGCGCGCGAACAACTATCTCGCCGGCGTCGGCCAGACCAAGGGGCAATACACCGCGATCACCCTCACCGCCACCACGGACGTAAGCGAGCCCGGGAACTTCCGCGACCTGGTGGTACGCAGTGACGGCGGCACCCTCGTCCGCCTCGACGACATCGCCCGCACCGAGCTGGACGCGGAGAACTACGACACCGAAGCCTGGTACAAGGGCCGCCCTGCGGTATTCATGGCCATCGAGCAGGCACCGGGCGCCAACCCGCTGGACACCGCCAAGGCCGTACAGGACAAAGTCGAGGACATCCGCTCGCAGCTCCCGGAGGGCATGAACGTCGTCCTGCCCTACGACGCCTCGGAGTTTATCGAGGACTCCATCGACGAGGTCTACAAGACCATTGCCGAGGCGGTAGTCATCGTGCTGCTGGTGATCTACCTGAGCCTGGGCTCCATGCGCGCGGCGATCGTTCCCGCCATCGCGGTGCCGCTGTCGCTCATCGGTGCGGGCTTTCTCATGCTCGCGATGGGCTTCTCGCTGAACCTGCTCACGCTGCTATCGATGGTGCTCGCCATCGGCCTGGTCGTGGACGACGCCATCATCGTGGTGGAGAACGTCCACCGCCACATCGAGGCGGGAGAAGACCGCTTCCGCGCTGCACTTCAGGGCGCACGCGAGCTCGCCCTGCCAATCATCGCCATGACGACGACGCTGGTAGCGGTCTACGCACCGATCGGCTTCATGGGCGGACTGGTGGGGACGCTATTCACCGAGTTCGCCTTCACGCTGGCCGGCGCGGTACTCGTCTCCGGCGTGGTGGCACTGACGCTCTCCCCGATGCTCTCGGGCAAGGTGCTCAAGTCCCACGGCCAGCCCGGGCGCTTCGAGCGCCTCGTCGAGCGGGTATTCAACGGCCTCGCCCGCGGCTACCGGGCGTTGCTCGCGCGGTCGCTGGAGACGGTCTCGGTGACCGTGGTCTTCGCGGTGGCGATCCTCGGCTCGATCTACTTCATGTTCATGATGTCGCAGCAAGAGCTCGCCCCCACCGAGGACCAGGGCATTCTCTTCTTCCAGGCGACCGCGCCGCGCACGGCCACCATCGACTACCTGACCACGTACTCCAAGGACGTGCAGGCGAAGATGGAGACCGTGCCCGGGTACCACGAGAGCTTCATGATCCTCGGCGGCGCAGAAGCGAACACCGTCTTCGGCGGCTTCAAGATGAAGAGCTTCGGCAACCGCGAGATCTCGCAGTTCGAGGCGAAGGACCAGCTCCAACAGGCGCTGAACAAGGTGTCCGGCTTCCAGATCAGCGCGTTTCCGCCCCCGGCGCTGCCCGGCGCCAGTGGCGGCCTGCCCGTGCAGTTCGTGATGACCTCCGGTGCGAGCTACGAGGAGATGAACCAGATCGCCGACGAGCTCCTCGGGCGCGCGATGGGCAGCGGCAACTTCATGTTCCTGCAGAAATCGGTGGATTTCGACCGGCCGACCACGTCGGTGGTCGTCAACCGCAACCGCGCCGGCGATCTGGGCATCAGCATGCAGGAAATCGGGCAGAATCTCGGTGGCATGTTGAGCGGAAGCTATGTCAACCGCTTCAGCATGGACGGCCGGAGCTACAAGGTGATCCCGCAGGTGGAACGCAGCCACCGTCTGAACGAGGAGATGCTCGCCGACTACTACATCCGCGCGGATACCGGCGATCTGGTGCCGCTGTCCACACTGGTGTCGTTCGAACAGAGCGTGGAACCGTCCAAGCGAACACAGTTCCAGCAGCTCAACTCCATCACGCTACAGGGCGTCATGACACCGGGCGTGACCATGGGCAGTGCGCTCGGCTACCTGGAAGAACAGGCCGCGGAGCTGTTCCCGCGCGGCTACGGCTATGACTACACGGGACAGTCACGGCAGTTCAAGCAGCAGGGCTCGGCGCTCGTCATTACTTTCTTCATGTCACTGCTGGTGATCTATCTGGTGCTGGCCGCGCAGTTCGAGAGCTGGCGGGATCCGCTGATCATCCTGGTGTCCGTGCCCATGTCCATCGCCGGGGCAATGGCGTTCATCACCCTCGGCTTCGCGACCATGAACATCTATACGCAGGTCGGACTGATTACGCTGATCGGCGTGGTCGCGAAAAACGGCATCCTGATCGTGGAGTTCGCCAACCAGCAGCAGATCGAGAAAGGGCTATCCAAGCTGGATGCGGTGCTGGAGGCGGGGGCGATTCGCCTGCGGCCGATCATCATGACGTCCGTGGCGCTCATCGTCGCCATGGTTCCGCTGCTCACCGCCAGCGGACCTGGCGCGGTCAGCCGGTTCGCCATCGGCCTGACCATCGCCACCGGCCTCGGTATCGGCACGCTGTTCACCCTGTTCGTACTGCCGGCGTTCTACCTGCTGCTGGCACGCGATCACAGCAAAACGAAGGTCACCGAGGAGGAGCGCCCGGACGATCCGGAGGCGGTGGAAGCCGGGGTCTGAACGGCCCGTCGGGCCCAGCACGGACAGCGCCCGCCAACCCGGCGGGCGTTGTTCGTTTCAGGGGGCAAGCGGCAAGCGGCAAGCGGCAAGCGGCAAGCGGCAAGCGGCAAGCGGCAAGCAGAGGCTACGGGGGTTCCCCGAGTGACGCTACTACACCCGCAGCCCTTTCAAATCGCCACCTGCAACCATCCACCCGCGGCAGCGCCGCCTCACTCCTCCCCCGCGACATGCTCCTCCAGCGCCTCTCCCGCCGAGCGCGGCCAGGCCTTGATGGTCGCCTTGATCAGCGTGGCGAGGGGGATGGCGAAGAAAATGCCCCAGAAGCCCCAAATACCGCCGAAAACCAGAATCGCGACGATGATCGCCACCGGGTGAAGATTCACGACCTCGGAGAACAACAGGGGTACCAGGACATTGCCGTCCAGCGCCTGGATCACGCCGTATGCCGCCATTACCCAGACGAACTCGCCACTCGGGCCGAACTGGAAGTACGCGACCACGGCGATGGGCACGGTGACCACCGTGGCACCGATGTACGGGATGATCACCGACAGGCCTACGACCACCGCGAGCAGCGCGGCGAAGTCCAGGCCCAGCACCAGGAACGTGATGTACGAGACACTGCCGACGATGAAGATCTCCACGAACTTGCCGCGCACGTAATTGCCGATCTGCGCATCCACCTCCTGCCACACGGTGTGCGCGAGGCTACGGTGGCGGGGAAGATACTGACCGAGCCAGTGCAGCAACTGCGCCTTGTCCTTGAGAAAGAAGAACACCAGCAATGGCACGAGGATCGCGTACACCACAAGGGTGAACAGCCGGACCACCGAGGCGACGGAGATCGAGGAGACCACCGCGCGCCCGAGGCCGACGGACTCCTGGCGAATGGCGGCCAGGATGGAGATCACCTGGTCCCGCGAGAAGAAATCGGGGTAACGCTCCGGCAGCTGGAGCAACGCCGCCTGCCCACGGTCGAGCATGTCGGGCAGGTTTTCCACGAGCTGAACCACCTGCTGCGTGAGCGTTGGCACCAGGGCAAAGAGCACCAGCACGAAACCGGCAATGAACAACGCGAAGACCACGAATACCGCCAAGCCTCGCGGCAACCAGCGTTCGAGTTTCTGGACCACCCCTTCGAGCAGGTAGGCGACGACGAGACTCGCGAACACCGGCGCCAGCATGTCGCCGAAAAACACGACAACGCCCAAGCCGGTCAGGAGCACGAGCGTCAGCGCCACCACCTGGGGATCGTTGAGATGACGCTGTAGCCAGGCGCGAATGATCTGCATACCCTCGAATCCGTGGTGATGTACACACAGCCGTTGGCGGGACGAACGGCGGCCGCGGCGGCACGCACCCGGGCCGTCACCGGTCTGCCCCCGCTACCGGTCACGTTCGGCGATGATAGCCCGCGTAGGGGAGAGCCTGCACAGGTATACTGGAAGCTGACCGCCAGACAGGCGGCAGGAACGCACGATCGCGGAACGCTGCGCGTTCTCGCGAGGTCACAGGATCACACACAACAGCCGACCGGCGCCATGTCACGATTGATCGCAACGGGTCTGATACTTGTCTTCGCTTTCACTCCCATCGGCCCGGCGACCGCAGCGATACTCGACCTCAGCCTCCCGGAGATGGGCGATCCGGCCGACCGGGTCATGACCCCGAGCGAAGAGCAGCGCATCGGCGAGCGAATGATGCGCGAGGTGCGCCGGGAAGCCGACCTGGTCGACGATCCGGCGGTCATCGCCTACCTGCACGATCTGGGTACCCGGCTCGCCGGCTACTCCGAGCTCCCGGCGAACGCCTTCCGGTTCTTTCTGATCAACAACGAGCGTCTCAACGCATTCGCGATGCCCGGCGGCTACATCGGCGTGCACAGCGGACTCGTCCTTGCCGCGCGCAGCGAGAGCGAGCTCGCGTCGGTACTCGCCCACGAGATGGTCCATGTCAGTCAGCGCCACCTCGCCCGTCGTGTCCTTGCCGCGAAGCAGACGTCGGTGCGCACGGTCGCGTTGATTCTCGCCGGCATCCTCCTGAGCACGCAGGCGCCCGAGGCGGGCAGCGCTGCGGCCATGTCGGGCATGGCGAGCGGAGCGCAGAGCCAGCTCGCGTACTCCCGCGACCATGAGCGCGAAGCCGACAACCTCGGACTTAAATTGCTCAGCGAGGCGGGTTTCGATCCCATGGGTATGCCGGCATTTTTCACGCGCCTGCTCGAGGCGAGTCGCTACTCCGCGGAACCACCGCCATTCCTCAGCACCCACCCGTTGACCGAGGCGCGTATCGCCGACAGCCGCAGCCGCGCGGAGACATTCACCGGCAGCGGCGAGGTGTTCGAAAGCCCCGGATTCGCGCTCATGCGCGCACGGCTCGCCGCGCTCACCGCTCCCACCGGCGAAGCCGCCGTACGGCGTCTCGCGGGCTGGATTGAAGACGAGAATGCGGGCGCCGCCGCCCGTTACGGCCTGGCGGTGGCACTTACGCGCCAGGGACGGCTGGACGACGCCCGTGAAGCACTCGAGCGGGTCCGCGCCAACGACGAGGCGCGTGCCGCCTACTACGCCGCGGCGGCGGAGCTGGCACTCGCGGCAGACCGTGCCGATCAGGCCGTGGCGACGGTTAAGGAAGGGCTCTCGCTTTTCCCCGACGATTACGCCCTGCAGTACCGTTACGTGGAAGCGCTTACTGCCGCCGGCGACCACCAGGCTGCCGTCCACGCCGTGGAACGAGCGACCGAGACTCACCCCTGGTCGGCCCCGCTGTTGCATCTTCAGGCCCGCACGGATGATGCCGCGGGCGATCAAGCCGGCGCGGCGATCGCCATGGGGCGATTCTATGCTGCCCGAGGGGATCTTCGCGGCGCGCTGCGACAACTCGACCAGGTGCTCTACGGGGCGGTGGCGGACGGCTACCAGCGCTCCCGGGCGCAGGCCCTGCGGGAGCGCTGGCGCGCCGAGCTCGAAGCGCAGCGGGATGCCGAAAGTAATTAGGAGACAAGTGTCCCGATGATACACTGACGCCCTAGCCATGAGGTGAGGCGAATCACGCGCATGCAGGCCGGAGCAGATCAGTGGCAGACCGAAATCGAGCGCTGGCTCGATACGCTCTCACGCTTGTGGGGGCTCGGCGATGCCGATGGCACTTCGCCGCTGGCCACGCTCCGGGACTATCTTCAACACCCTGTCGCGGAATCCCCTGCCGCCGCACGCGAAAGCGCTGCCGCCGTGCGCCGCTGGCGCGAACAGTTGCCCGAAACGCTGCCCGACCCGGGGGCTTGGCGCCAGGTTCTGTCGCAACTCGCCCCCTTGGGCGCCCTGCTCGGCGATGGCAGTGAGGGAGGCATCGGCCCGGCCGGGGACTGGCAGGCACGCGGCGCGGCACTGGAAACCGCATTGCACCACTGGCAACAGGCGGGGCTGGGCCTTGCCGCCGCGCTCGCCGATGTGCTCGCCGACGGCCTCGAGGACCTGGCCGACAAGCTGACACACCAGGACGAGCCGGCCGATGGCAAAGACTGGCTTCCGCTGTGGTCCGCCTGCGTCGAGGCCCGCTACGAGGCAGCCCTGACCGAGGGCGACCTCGCCGAGCACCTCGGGGGCTTTCTGGCGGGTGTCGCCGAAGTGCGTACGGCACTCACGCGGATGGTCGACGAGCTGGCCCCCGCTCTGGGCCTGCCCAGCCGCGCCGAGCTCAGCGACGCCCAGGATCGCCTGGCCGCGATGGAGCGCCGCCAGCGAGCTCTCGAGGCCCGCATGGCCACTATTCCAACCGGAGAGTGAACGTGGCCCCTCGCTCTCCGGCGCAAATCCTGGCTGACGCACGCGAACGGGGGCTCGACACCACCCTGGCCCAGCCCTACGAAGTCGTCGCCGACACGCCCCTGTACCGTCTCCGTCGCTACGCCGGCGGCGACGGCCGGCCCCTGCTCATCATCTATTCGCTGGTCAACCGGCCGGAACTGCTCGATCTGTCACCAAGACGCTCGGTCATCACCGCCTTGCGCGACAGCCGCCCGGTATACCTGCTCGACTGGCGCGATCCCACGCCCATGGATCGCTTTCGCGGCCTGGCGGACTACGTGTTCGAGGGAGTCGGCGACGCCCTCGCCCGGGTTCACCGGCACAGCGGGCAGACAGCTCACGTCGCGGGGGTCTGCCAGGGCGGGTATCTGGCGCTTTGCTATCTGGGCATGTATCCGGACGCCGCAGCGAGCTTCATTGCGCTCGCCACCCCGGTGGACGGTGCCACCGCCGATGACGCCCTCAGCCGGATCGCCGCCCGCGTGAACTTGGCCGCTGTAGAGGCAGGTGAGCGCAACGTGCGCGCCAGCGAGCTCAACTGGGCCTTTGCGTCGCTACGCCCGTTCCCGCTGCTGCTCGATCGCTACCGCCAGCTGCCACAGCTCGAGGGCAATGACACTGCGCTGGGGGAATTCCTGCGCATGGAACGCTGGATGTACGGCGGCCCCGATCAGGCCCTGGTGGCTTTCGTCGAATTCATTCGGGCGCTGTATCGGGACAATGCCCTGATCCACGGCACGCTGAACCTGCGTGAGCACCGCGCGCGCCTGGACCGACTGAATTTGCCGGTTTTCAACGTCGCTGCCGAAGCCGATCACCTGGTACCGCCGGCGGCCGCCCGCGCTCTCCGCGGCCATGTGCGCGGCGCCTACCAGGAGCACATCCTCCCCGGCGGCCACCTGGGCGTTTTCGTCAGCCGGAGTGCCCATAGCATGCTCTACCCCACGATGACACAGTGGCTCAACGCGCAGGATTGACACGGCGCCCTTGCCATACGCAGGCAAGCCGCTACAATGGCGAGCAATCCGATCGTCGTGATGACGACTCGAATACAAGACGCTCCGGCCCGCTGAGGGTTCGCCCCAAGCAAAAACAGCGAAGTTGAAAGGAGTGTCTTGGTACCTGAAAGGGAGGCTGCGGTCTCCCGTTTTTTTCTCCATACCCCCCGCAGTCAGCCGGCAACGGATCATCTGGCCCCGCGTCGCAGCGGTGATGCAACGATGATCGACCGCCCGCGGCAGCCGATCATCGTCCCGGGCTGAATTGGCCGGACTCGTGTTCGGAGACGCTAGAACGCACTGCCTGTCTCGTTGAACTCCAGGCCTCGGCGCGCGCGCTCGAAACCAGCGTTCGCGGGACTTACCGCCATACGAGCAAACTCGGCCTCGGCGGGAGTCGCCGTCGCCTCGATGTCGCTGCCGCCAAGTATTACGCGCTCGGTCACGGCCTCGTTCCGATCCAGGCCGGCGATCAGGGCTGCATAAGCGCCCTTGCCCTCCGTGGCGGCGATACGCTCAACCGTCGGCGCCCCGGAACCACCAGGACTGGCATGGTAAACGAGCTCATTGCGCTCGGTGCCGTCACGCAGCATCTCGAAAGTCCCGGGTCCGCCGGCAACCGCGCTGCCGGCAATCCCGAGGCCGGTGATCACACTGATGAGAAGGTACCTGGTCCGCATGGCTTTATCTCCCGTCGCGCTTGTACTGTGAGTGGCCGACCCTTTGGTCTTGGGTGCCACTGTGCGCGCATCGATCAGTGGGAGATATCCGCGCCACCAGCCATTCGGATAGGGAGTTGCACTTACTGTGCCTGTCGACAAGTATTGTCGACAGGTCAGTGCTGCAATACGGTGCCGGGACAGCTGACGTCAGGCCTCGTGCACGCGCCGAGGAGGCGCGCGCACGAACCGTTTGCCTAGAAACTGCAGAATAACGCGCCGTTGACCGGTATGTTGGCGCCGTTGATGTAGGCGGACTCGTCGGCAGCCAGGAACGCCACCACGCGGGCAATCTCCTCGGGTTCTGCCATACGCCCGGCGGGTACCTGATCGATGATGCCCTGGCGGATCTCCTCGGGAATGGCCGCCGTCATGGAAGTACGCACGTAGCCCGGCGACACCGTATTCACGGTCACGCCCTTGGGCGCGCTCTCCTTTGCAAGCGCCATCGTGAATCCGTGGATGCCCGCCTTCGCTGCGGAGTAGTTGGTCTGTCCGAACTGCCCGGTCTGCCCATTGACGGAGGCGATGTTCACTACCCGCCCGAAACCGCGGTCACGCATGGACGGAATGAACTGCCGGGAGACGTTGAACACGCTGTCGAGGTTGACTCGCAGCACCGAGGACCAATCCTCCGGAGCCATCTTGTGCAGAAATGTGTCCCGCGTTATGCCCGCGGCGTTGACAAGCACATCGACGGCACCGAGTTCTTCGACCACCTGCGCGGCCATGGTCGCGCACGCCTCGAAATCGGAAACATCGCAAGCGACCCAGTCCACCTCATAACCTGACTCACGCAGGCTCGCCTGCCAGCCGCCGATATCCTCCGCTTCCGGGTCGACGCAAGTGGTCACGACGCGATAGCCGGTGGAAACCAGCGCCTTGCAGATCTCCGTACCGATACCGCCGTTGCCGCCGGTGACGAGCGCCAGGCGATCATTCATGGTGGAGCCCCCTTCACGCGATAGCTGAATGCCGAGCGGCTGCCGCGCGGGCAATGTTGTGCGCCGCAGCATCGGCTGTTGCTGAGATTAGGGGGGCTACCGTGGGGTGTCAAGAACGACGGCCCGGAACTGCGACCGCTTCAACGATCACCGCCGTCTTCCTTGCCACCGTCACCGTCGTCGCCCTTGTCATTGCGACTGCGGCCACGGCGCTCGCTCAATCCGCTCATCGCCTGCCACATCGCGAGATTGCGCTCGGTGATCTGGTTGAACATCTCCATGGGATCACCGCCCATGAAGTCACGGGTGCGCTCCTGGAACACACGCTGCTGCTCGCCCCACATCTCCATGCTCTTCTCGAGATAGCTGGTGAGCAGGTTCTGCATGTTGCCGCCGTAGGAGCGGATGATCTGGGCAAGCAGATCGCTCGAGAAAATGGGCTCGCCGCCCTCCTCCTCCTCACTGATGATCTGCAGCAGAATGCTGCGGGTGAGGTCCGCCTTCGTCTTGGCGTCCACCACTTCGAAATCCACGCCGTCGAGCACTAGACGTTTGACGTCGGCGAGCGTGATGTAGCTGCTGATCGCCGTGTCATAGAGCCGACGGTTCGGATATTTCTTGATGATCCGGGTCTCGGACATTGGCCCTCTCTCAACGCTGTCGTATGCCGCACCCATCAGCGGGTGCGGCAACCTGAATGTCGCGCCTACGCGCGCTCTACCGCCAACGCCACGCCCTGGCCACCACCGATGCACAGGGTCGCGAGCCCTTTGCGGGCATCACGGCGCTGCATCTCGTAGAGCAGCGAGACCAGGATGCGAGCGCCGGACGCCCCGATGGGATGGCCCAGCGCGATAGCCCCACCATTGACGTTCACCCGGTCCATATCCCAACCGAGCTCGCGGCTGACCGCAAGCGCCTGTGATGCGAATGCCTCGTTCGCCTCGACGAGCTCGAGCTCGTCGACCGACCAGCCGGCCCGTTCGAGGCAACGGCGAGTCGCCGGCACGGGGCCCGAGCCCATTACTGCCGGGTCGACGCCGGCATTGGCATACGCACGCACCCGCGCGAGCGGAGTGAGGCCGAGCTCGCGGGCACGGGCATCAGACATCATCAGCACCGCCGCGGCGCCGTCGTTGATGCCGGATGCGTTACCCGCGGTTACGCTACCGTCGCCTTTGAAGGCCGGGCGGAGCTTACCAAGGCCCTCGGCAGTGGTACCGTGCTTGGGAAACTCGTCCTCCTCGAAACGCACGGGGTCGCCCTTGCGCTGCGGCACCTCCACGGGAATGATTTCGTCACGAAAACGTCCGGCCTTCTGCGCGGCTTCGGCGCGCTGCTGCGAGCGCGCCGCGAATTCGTCCTGCTCAGCACGGGAGATGCCGTACTTGTCGGCGAGGTTCTCCGCGGTAACGCCCATGTGGTATTCGTTGAAGGCATCCCAGAGACCGTCCTTGATCATCGTATCTTCGAGCTTCCAGTCACCCATGCGCTGACCAGTGCGCGAGCGTGGCAACGCGTGCGGGGCCGTGCTCATGCTCTCCTGGCCACCGGCGAGAATCGCACTCGCGTCTTCCAGACGGATCGCCTGGGAAGCCAGATGGGTCGCCTTCAACCCGCTGCCGCAGACCTTGTTGATGGTCATTGCCGGACAGGTCACCGGTAGCCCCGCGCGAATGGCGGATTGCCGTGCCGGATTCTGTCCGGCGGCCGCCGTGAGCACCTGCCCGAAAATCACCTCGTCAATCTGCTCGGCATCGACGCCGGCACGCTCGAGCACTCCTCGCAGCACCTGCGCGCCCAGGTCCACGGCCGAGAGCTGTGCCAACGCCCCCCCGAAGGAACCGACGGCGCTGCGCCCTGCTGCTACGATCACCACATCTTGCATCGCTAACCCCTCCGTATCGGGTTGCCCGTGTTCCTCGCCATCCAGGGAAACGCTGAACAATTCCCGTGTGCCTCTGCGCTTCATAGCAGGGCGCCGGCTCAGCCCGGGCCTCGGTTGGAGCGGAGCCGGTTCCGTTCAAGCCGAGTACACAGTTGCTGCGCTCAGGGGCCGATCAGCGCGCTTTTCAGCTGCAAACGCATTGACCGACCCGAGGCTCGCGCGAATTGTTCAGCGCTTCCCTAGCGATCATAACAGCCGCATGCGTGCGATGCCGCCCTGCACAAAAGCCCGGCGACAGACGTGCTCACACACGTGCCAAGTACCGCGCCAGCGCGCCGGTCAACCACCGACGAGCCGGAAGAACGCTGCGGCCTTTGCCTCGGTCTCTTCGCGCTCGGCGATTTCCTCGGAATCCGCCACCAGCCCGCCGCCGGCGCGGTACTCGATAACCCCGTCACGCACCACCGCAGTGCGAATGGCGATATTCGTGTCCATAGCACCGTCATCACCGAGGTAGCCGATCGCCCCACAGTAGACGCCGCGGGCACTGGGCTCGAGCTCGTCGATGATCTGCATCGCTCGGTACTTGGGAGCGCCGGTGATCGACCCCCCCGGCAGGCACGCGGCGACGAGATCCACGGCGTCACGCCCGGGCGGAAGCTCGCCGGTCACCGTACTGACGAGGTGGTGTACGGTGGCGAATCGCTCCACCGTGAAGAGATCCGGCACGCGCACGCTACCGATCCGGCACACGCGGCCGAGGTCGTTGCGCAGAAGATCGACGATCATCAGATTCTCCGCGCGGTCCTTGGGGCTCGATGCGAGCGCCTCGGCAACCGCGCGGTCACGCACGGGGTCCGCCTCCCGCGCCCGTGTCCCCTTGATTGGCCGGGTACTGACACGCCCCTCGCGCAGCCACAGGAAACGCTCGGGCGAGACGCTGAGCACCGGCCGCCCGGGCAGGTCCAGGTAGGCACCGTATCCGCCGGGACTGTGACGGCGAAGCGCGAGCCACGCTCCCAGCGGATCGCCTTCAAAAGGTGCCGCGAACCGCCGGGCGAGATTGATCTGGTAGCAATCACCGGCGTGCAGATAATCCTGCACACGACGGAAGGCCTCGCCGTAATCACCGGCCGCAAGATCGACTTCGATCGGGCCCACCCGCCAGTGCCGCACCGGAGCCGGCGTCCCCATCACTGCGGCGATATCCGCGGCCAGCGCGGGTTCCGCCTGCGGTCCGGCCAGCCAGGCGGCACGCTCGACGTGATCGAGCACGATGGCCCAGTCGTACCGGGCGAGCACGGCTTCGGGCTCGTCCTCAGGAGCGGACAGACCCGCCAGGCGCCGCCCCAGATCATAGCCGAAATAGCCGATAAGCCCGCTCGCGAACGGCGCCGGGCCGCACGGCGCCTTGTCGAGGGCGGAGCGCACCGCCGCCATCGGGGTCTCGGGCAGGCGCCACGCAACGCCACCCGCCGGCCGCCACCAGGCCTCGCCGGCAGTCAGGGTCAGCCAGCCCCGCGGTGCCCCCGCGACGATGTCGTAGCGCGTTCCCGCGACACCGCCACTGTCCAACCACACCGCGCCGGGCCAGTATGCTGCGAAGGCGGAGAAGAATTGTGCCGGGTCGTTAGGATACGGTAGCGTATGGTGCATGAATTCCGAGGACGTGTCGGCCTGCCATCAAGCGTCATGAGGATACGCGGCGCGTCGGCCACGGGCGACCACTGTCCATCACCGGTGACGTCCCCGGGGGCATAGCGACCGGCAACAGGCACGGGCCGGTAACACGGGCGCGAGACCCGAACGCCCCGCGGGGGCAGCTCGTTTCCAAGGGGGAGAGGATCGATGAGCCTGCACACGCAACCCGACGCTCAGCCGTGGCGGAACGAATACGGCGAAGGTGTTCCCACGACCTTCCAACCACTGCCCGACGCCAACCTCGCCGGCCTGGTACGCCGCAGCGCCCGGGAGCACGGCAATGCCACTGCGTTCACCGTGTGTCTCGACAACGGCATGAGTGCCGACCTGAGCTATGACG
This sequence comes from Arhodomonas sp. AD133, assembly GCF_051195215.1. Lineage (NCBI taxonomy): Bacteria > Pseudomonadati > Pseudomonadota > Gammaproteobacteria > Chromatiales > Ectothiorhodospiraceae > Arhodomonas > Arhodomonas sp. AD133. The sequence continues at coordinate 39,280 of NZ_JBNAZM010000031.1, forward strand.
AGGTGGATCAGGCCTCGGACGCCTTCGCCGCCTGGCTGCGGGATGAGGCCGGTATCCGCGACGGCGACCGCGTGGCTCTGCAGACGCCCAATTGCCTTGCGTTTCCGGTGTGCGCCTTCGGCATATTCAAAGCCGCAGCGGTGCTGGTCAACGTCAACCCGCTATACACCGCCCATGAAATGAATCACCAGCTCCGTGACTCCGGCGCCCGGGTACTGGTGATCATCGACATGTTCGCGGACAAGCTCACCGAGGCGCTCACGCAGACCGGCGTCGAGCGGGTGGTGACGCTGAGCGTCGCCGATTTCTTCCCATGGGTGAAGGGAACCCTCGTTCGCACTGTGCTCAAACACCTGCGTCGCGAGATCCCCACGCCGCCGATGACCGTGACCCCGCTGGCGGAGGCCGTCGCCCGCGGGCGCCGTAGCGGCCGCGCGCTGCGGCTTGCCGGCGATCCGGCCCGCAGTAGCGACGATACCGCGGTGCTGCAGTACACCGGCGGCACCACCGGCGTGGCCAAGGGCGCGGAGCTCACCCACGGGAACCTGATGGCGAATGTCTCGCAGATCCTGGCTCTCGCCGGCCCTGTGCTCAACCCCGGGCGAGACGTGGTCCTGACCGCTCTACCCCTTTATCACATCTTCGCCTTCACCTTTAACATGATGGCCTTCTACGCCACCGGCTGCCGCAACATCCTCTGTCCCTCGCCGCGGCCGCCGTCGAACCTGCGAAAGGCGTTCGAGCGCTTCGAGGTGACCAAGTTCTCCGCCGTCAACGCGCTATTCCAGGGGCTGCTGCGCGAGGAGTGGTTCCGCGCACGGCCGCCGCGTTCCATCGACATGAGCATCTCCGGCGGCACAGCCCTTCATCGCAGCGTCGCCGAAGAGTGGCGGCAGGTCGTGGGTAGCCCCATCTGCGAAGGTTACGGCCTGTCGGAGACTTCACCGGTGGTGTCGGTGAACCCGCCGGCGGGCGAGGTCCGCCTGGGTACGATCGGCATCCCCGTACCAGGTACCGAAATCCGCCTGGTCGACGAGGAAGACAACGACGTGGCCCCGGGCGAGGCTGGGGAGCTGGCCGTCCGCGGCCCGCAGGTGATGCGTGGCTACTGGAACCGACCGGAGGAAACCGCCGAGGCAATGCGCGGCGGCTGGTTCCACACCGGGGACGTGGCACGCATGGACGAACGCGGCTATCTCGCGATCGTCGACCGCAAGAAAGACATGATCGACGTCAGCGGCTTCAACGTGTATCCGAACGAGGTGGAAGACGTCCTCAACACGCACCCGGACGTCAACGAGGTCGCCGTGGTGGGCATCGCCGACGCGGAAGGCAACGAGCGCGTGCGCGCCTATGTGGTCAGCCGCGACCCGGCGCTCACCGAAGAGGCCGTCATCGAGTGGGCGCGGCGAGAGCTCACCGGCTACAAGGTGCCCAAGGAGGTGATCTTCCGCGAGGAGCTGCCGAAATCGCCCGTGGGCAAGATCCTGCGCAAGGATCTCCGACGCGAGGCGGCAGGCAGCCAATAAGGCTGCCACTCACCCCATGAGCAGGCGCTGAACCTCGGCGATTTCGCCCCGCGCCTCCTCCAGCAGCGTCTCCTCGGACCCGGCGCCGAGCCGGTCAAGGCCGAGGCGCGCGAATACCGGCAGCTCGGCGAGCGTCGGCAGGCCCTCGGACTCGGCGCTGCCGGCGAGGCACTGAAGCTGTGCGGCGACGACGAGGTCGGCATAGTCCGCGGGACCGTCGTGGTCTCGCGACCACTGCTCCGCCGCCAGTACCACGTCGATCATCTCGTCGGAAAAGTTCCAGCGCCGCAGGATCATGCTGCCGACATCCGCACGGTGCGCCGCAATGGCGGCCTCCAGGCGTTGCGGGTCGTTGGCGAGGCCAGCGTAGTCGGCAGCGTGCGCGAGCATGGGCACCACGCCAATATCGTGCACCAGCCCGGCGAGCAGCGCCCGGTCGGCGTCGAACCCGCCGAGACGCCGGGCCAGCACCGCCGCTGTCGCCGCCACCAGCGTGCTGTGCATCCACAGCTCCACCATGCGCTTGTTGAGCAGCGGATTGGGGCAGCGGAAAACCTCGCGCATGGTCACCGCGGTGACGATCTCTCGCACATTGCGCAGCCCCAGGCGGACCACCGCCACGTTGAGGCTGTCCACCGTGTTCTGCCCGCCGTAGAGCGCGCTGTTGGCCACCTGCAGCACTTTCGCGGCCACCGCCGGATCGGCCTGGATGATACGGGCCACTTCCGGCGCCCCCACGTCGGGATCGGCCACGGCGGAACGCACTTTCACGGCGATATCGGGCATGCTCGGCAGGCTCAAGCGATCCTGGAGGAGATCGCTGATCAGGCCCGTGTAGAGCTGCTCGGATTCGTCCGTGCCGCCGAGCTCCCCCACCTCGTAGTCCGGTGGCTGATCGGCAGCGGCCAGCAGTTCTTCGATGCGCGCGGTGGCCAGGCGGATCAGGCGCACCTCCGTGCGCGCAAGGGCATTGAGCGTATGGGTACCCCCCATACCCAGGGGCTCCTCGGCTACGCCGGCATCGCCCAAACCGACGACACTCCGCCCGGACTCGCCCGGTGCCTCCACCAGCACCACCTCGCCGGAGAGCACGTAGCGTGTCCACTCATCGCGCTCGCCGCGCCGGAAGATCAGCGTTCGCGGCGGATAAGTCTCGATCTCCGCCTCGGCGGCAAGCGCTTCCAGCTTGCCACGGTCGAGCTCGCGCAGCGGCGCCACCCCCTCAAGCCAATCGGCTGATACCTCAGTGCTCATAGCGTCCTTATCCGGTTTCCGTTGCCGCCTCTCACCACCACTGACACGTACCCGAGCCCCACGGGCGGCAGTGGGCAGCCTGCCGGGACGGCATGCTAATCTATGGCGATTATGCCAGCCGCCGGCGCGCGGCGGCCGGTATCATGTCACAGCGATCAACCATTCCGGGGAGGATCATGGCAGGACACAGCAAGTGGGCCAATATCCAGCACCGCAAAAAGGCACAGGACGCCAAGCGCGGCAAGATCTTCACCAAGGCGATTCGTGAGATCACCGTCGCGGCGCGCATGGGCGGCCCCGATCCGGACACCAACCCCCGGCTGCGCCTGGCGGTCGACCGTGCGCTTGCGGTCAACATGCCCAAGGACAACATCGAGCGCGCGATCAAGCGCGGCGCCGGCACCGACGAGACCGCCAACTACGAAGAGCCGCGATTCGAGGGCTACGGCCCCGCGGGCGTGGCCATCATGGTCGACTGCATGACCGACAACCGCAACCGCACGGTCAGCGAGGTCCGCCATGCCTTCTCCAAGCACGGCGGCAACCTGGGCACCGACGGCTGCGTGGCCTATCTCTTCCAGCAGCGTGGCGTCATCCTCTTCCCGCCGGAGAGTGATGAAGACCGCATCATCGAGGTCGCCCTGGAGTCCGGTGCGGAGGACATCGTCAACAACGAGGACGGCTCCCTCGAAGTGCTGACCACGCCCGAGGACTATCACAACGTCAAGGACGCGCTCGTCGCCGCCGACCTGGAGCCGGCGGATGCCGAGGTCACCATGCGCCCGGAAACCACCGTCGAGGTCGGCGACGAGGACGGCCGCAAGACCCTGCGGCTGATCGAGCGGCTGGAAGATCTCGACGACGTGCAGCACGTCTACACCAACGCCGACATTCAGGAATCGGCTTACGAAGAGGCCTGAGTTGGCGACCAGCCCGCATATCTCAGCGAATCGCTCCGAGATCGGCGGATCGTGGTGCGTCGCGCCCGCTCCGGTGCAGGCCAGCGTGCCAGGCTGTGTGTTCGGCCACGCTACCCGGCCCGGCGGCGGTCGCCGGACCGGGTGTCGGTGACATATGCGGGCTAACGACCCGGCACCGCGCCGGGTGCTGGGCATCGACCCGGGATCGCGCGTCACCGGCTTCGGCGTGGTGGACACCGACACGCGCCGGCTCGCCTACGTGGCGAGCGGCGTTATCCGGGTTGAGGGACGAAGTTTCCCGGAACGGCTGCGCGCGATCTTCGAGCAGCTCGGTGAGGTGGTGGAAAGCTACGGACCGGCGGAGTGCGCCATCGAACAGGTGTTCGTACGGCACAATCCGGACTCCGCGCTCAAGCTGGGCCAGGCGCGCGGCGCGGCGATCTGCGCGTGCGTCGGCCGAGGGCTACCGCTCGCCGAATACACCGCCTCCATGGTCAAGCAGGCGATCACCGGGAACGGCGCGGCCGGCAAGGAGCAGGTACAGTATATGGTGCGCACGCTGCTGGGCCTCAAAGGCCGCCTGCGCGAGGACGCCTCCGACGCCCTCGGCGTGGCGCTGTGCCACATTCATCGCGACCGCCTCGCCGGCCGCCTCACCGGCGGCGGCTGGGAGTAACGAAGGCATGATCGGACGCCTGCAGGGCACCATTGTCGAAAAACAGCCACCCACGCTGCTTGTTGACGTACACGGCGTGGGTTACGAGCTCGAAGCACCCATGTCGGTTTTCTACGAGCTGCCGCCGGTGGGCGAGGACGTGGTGCTGCGCACCCATCTGGCCGTGCGCGAGGACGCACACGTGCTCTACGCCTTTCGCACCGAGTCCGAGCGGCGACTGTTCCGCAACCTCATCCGTGTCTCCGGCGTTGGCCCCAAACTCGCCCTCGCGCTGCTCTCCGGCATGCCCGCCGAAGATTTCGTACGCTGTGTGGAGGGGCGGGACATCAACGCCCTCACCCGTCTGCCCGGCGTCGGCAAGAAGACCGCCGAGCGACTGGTCATGGAAATGGCCGACCGCCTCGGCGAGCTCGGCGCTGCGACGTCGGCGCCCGCGCCCGTCAACGGCGGTGACACGGCGCCACCGGCAGACGCCAGCGGCGAGGCCGTGAGTGCGCTGATCGCGCTTGGCTACAAGCCCGCCGAGGCAAGCCGTCTGATCAAAGGTATCGACACCGACGGGCGCGACAGCGAGGCGCTCATCCGTGAAGCGCTGCGCCGCGCGGTACGCTCGGGATAGGACAACAGGCCCCAGGCAGACGACCCCATGATTGAGGCCGACCGCGTCATCAGCTCCACTGCATCCGCCGAGGACGAGGCCGTCGATCGCGCGATTCGCCCGCGCCGGCTCGCCGACTACGCCGGCCAGCCCAAGGTGCGCGAGCAGATGGAGATCTTCGTCTGCGCCGCACGCGGCCGCGCCGAAGCCCTGGACCATACCCTCATATTCGGCCCGCCCGGGCTCGGCAAGACCACGCTCGCGCACATTCTCGCCCACGAACTCGGCGTGAACCTGCGCCAGACCTCCGGCCCGGTTCTGGACAAGCCCGGGGACCTGGCAGCGCTGCTCACCAACCTCGAACCCCACGACGTGCTGTTCGTCGACGAGATCCACCGTCTCGCGCCAGTGGTCGAAGAGGTGCTCTATCCGGCGATGGAGGATTTCAAGATCGACATCCTCATCGGCGAGGGACCGGCGGCGCGCTCGATCAAGCTGGACCTGCCACCATTCACCCTGGTGGGCGCCACCACCCGTGCGGGGCTGCTCACCTCGCCACTGCGCGACCGCTTCGGCATCGTCCAGCGCCTGGAGTACTACAGTGTCGAGGATCTCACTGCCATCGTGCACCGCTCCGCCGAGCTGCTGGCGCTCGCCATCGATCCGGCCGGCGCCACGGAAATCGCGCGACGCTCCCGCGGCACGCCACGCATCGCCAACCGTCTGCTTCGCCGGGTCCGCGACTACGCCGAGGTCAAGGCCGACGGCCGCATCACCGGCGAGGTCGCCGAGGCGGCGCTGTCATTGCTCGAGGTGGACACCAACGGCTTCGACGTCCAGGACCGCCGGCTGCTCGCCGCCATCATCGAGAAATTCGACGGTGGCCCGGTGGGACTCGACAACCTGGCCGCGGCCATCGGCGAGGAACGCGGCACCATCGAGGACGTGATCGAGCCCTACCTCATCCAGCAGGGCTTTCTCCAGCGCACCCCCCGCGGCCGCATGGCCACACGCAGCGCCTGGCGCCACTGCGGCTTCAACCCGCCGCCCCGGGGGGAGCTGCCCGGCGACCTCTTCGACGAATCGTAGGGGGCCACCGTGCGCCCGCTTCGCCCACGCTCGCTGCTCTCTCTCATACTCTTCGGCTTCGGCGTGGTGATCCTGCCGCTGTTCGTCGCCTTGGGCTACGCCGGTGTCTATGTGGACCGGCTTTCCGAGCAGGCGCAGACGACGGTCTACGACGCCGCGCGCGCGATCCAGCTCTCCAGCAACCTGGACGACGTGCTCACCCGCCTGGAACGGGCCGCACGGCAGTACCTGGTCCTCGATGATGCCGGCCTGCTCGACGTCTACCGGGATGCCCACGAACAACTCCAGGACAATGTGCTGCGCCTGCGCCAGATCGCCGCCACCGTGGACCAGCAGCGCCTGCTGGAGACCCTCGAGACCGAGGAGGCAGAGCTGTTCGAATCACTCACCGCCGAGCAGCCCGCCGAAGGCCTGGACCAGGAAGCCGTCGCGGAGCGCTTCATCGGCCTCGGCGAGCTCGCCGACGGGGTGCGCGCACGCAGCAACGACGTCATTGACCGCGAGGTCGCCCGCATGCAGCGCCTCGGCGCCATGGCGCAACGCTGGCTGTTCTGGATGGGCGCCGCCCTGCTGCCGCTAACGCTGATCTCGGCGGGCATCTTCACGGTGCTCATCTCCCGTCCCATCCGCGAGGTCGAAGGCGCCATTCGCCGGCTCGGCGACGAGCAGTTCGACGCCCCAGTGCAGGTATCCGGCCCCCGGGATCTGGAGGTTCTGGGCGAGCGACTGGACTGGCTGCGCCAGCGTCTGGTGGAACTCGAGAATCAGAAGACGCGCTTCCTCCGCCACGTCTCCCACGAGCTCAAGACGCCGTTGACCTCGATCCGGGAATCGAGTCAGCTGCTGAGTGACGAGATCGTCGGCCCGCTCAACGACGAGCAGCGCGAGATCTCAGCGATTCTCCACGACAGCGGTCGCCGCCTGCAGGACCTCATCGAGGACCTTCTCGACTTCTCCCGCACACAAAATCGCACGCCGCAGCTCAATGTCCGCACCGTTTCCCTGGAGCAGATCGTCACCGCCGTTCTCGCACGCCACAAGGCCGCGATTCGCGCACGGAGGGTGAAACTCCGACGCGACCTGCAACGCGGCCGCCTGGAGGGCGACGCCGAGAAACTGGAAACGGTAGTCGACAATTTGATATCCAATTCCGTGAAATTCTCTCCGAAGGGCGGCACCCTTAGCGTCCGCGTCGAAGAACGGAACGAAGCCGTGGTGCTCGAGGTCGCAGATGAGGGGCCCGGCATCCCGGCGGGCGAACGGGCCAAGATCTTCGACGCATTCTTCCAGGGTGATCGCCAGCCCGAGGGCTACGTAAAAGGCTCCGGTCTGGGGCTTTCCATCACCCGGGAGTACGTGCTCGCCCATCACGGCGATATCGAGCTGCTCACGGACGAGGACAGCCACGGTGCACACTTCCGCATCACGCTGCCGCGTCGCCACGACGAGGTGCGACCCCGTGAGAGCGTCACCACGACACCAACGACGCGATCCGCCTGAGGACCGCGCCAACGACGGCACGAACATGCGCAGACTGACACTGGTCACACTCGCCCTCGCTGCCGCGCTCGCCGGCTGCGAGGCGCTGCGCCTGCCCCAGGGATCAACCACCGGGGAGGCGCCACATACCACGATACCCACGCCGGACCCGGAAGCCCGGCGGGTACGGAAGCTGGTCGACTACTATCACACCGTCGAGCGGCTGGAACCGAGCGTCGTCTTGGACCGATTCGAAGCCATGGCAGCGGCTCGGCAAACGCCGGGCTGCACCGTGGCGCGCGTGCGCTCTGCTATGCTCATGACACGTATGCCAACGGCAGACCGGGCCAGTGATGCCGAGGCCATACTCGCCCCCTGCCTGGACTCCCCCGCCGTGCGAGCTTCCACGCGTGGCGCCCTCGCTGCGCTGGTCGCACGGGCACTGGAGTGGCGCGCACGGAATGCACAAGCCAACCACGGCGCCGCTGCCAGGCAGCAGGAGCTGGAGAAACTGCGCGCGGAGAACGCGGAGCTGCGCAAGCAGCTCGAAGGGCTCAAGGCCATCGAGGAAAGCCTGCAACGCCGCGACCGCCGAAACAACGCCGAGGAATAGCATGGCAAACGCATACCGCATCCTGGTGGTGGACGATGACCCGGGTGTCCTTCGTCTGCTCTCCATTCGCCTCAAGTCTCAGGGCTACGAGGTCGCCACGGCACAGAGCGGCGAAGAGGCACTGTCCAACTTCACCGGTGTCCGCCCCCACCTCGTAATCACCGACCTGCGCATGGACGGCATGGACGGCATGACGCTGTTCCAGCACCTGCGCGACCAGCACCCGACGCTGCCGGTGATCATCCTCACCGCCCACGGCTCCATTCCCGAGGCGGTGCAGGCGACCAAGAACGGCGTGTTCGGCTTCATCACCAAGCCGTTCGAGGCCCCCTATCTGCTCCAGCAGGTGGAAAGCGCGCTTCGGCTATCCGGCGCCATCCCCACCGACGAGGACGCCACCGTCGACAACGCCTGGCGGGAGCACATCATCACCCGCAGCCCGGAGATGGAGGACGTCCTCGAGCGCGCCCGCATGGTCGCGCCCAGCGAGGCGAGTGTGTTCATCCACGGCGAAAGCGGCTCGGGCAAGGAACTGCTCGCGCGCGCCGTTCACAACGCCAGCCGCCGCGCCTCGGGCGCGTTCGTGGCCGTCAACTGCGGCGCGATCCCGGAAAACCTGCTGGAATCCGAGCTCTTCGGTCACAAGAAAGGTAGCTTCACCGGCGCCACCAGCGACCACGAAGGGCTCTTTCATGCCGCCGACGGGGGCACGCTGTTCCTCGACGAGATCGGCGACATGCCGCTGTCGCTGCAGGTGAAGCTATTGCGCGTGCTCCAGGAGCAGCAGATCCGGCCTGTCGGCTCCACGAACCCGGTGCCGGTGGACGTGCGCATCATTTCGGCCACGCACCGGGATCTCGAGCACGAGATGGGCGAAGGCCGCTTCCGCGAGGATCTCTACTACCGGCTCAACGTGGTCTCGCTGGCGCTGCCCTCGCTCGCCGACCGCCGCGAGGACATCCCGCTGCTCGCCAACCACTTCCTCCAGCAGCTCGCGCAGAAGTACGACAAACCCCTGCGCGGATTCGCACAGGAAGCGCTGGAGCGGCTCGTCAGCGCTCCCTGGCCGGGCAACGTGCGCCAGCTCTACAACGTGGTCGAGCAGGTCGCGATCCTCTCCACTACCCCCATTGTCGCCGACGAGCTGGTCCGCAAGGCGCTGCGCGACGACACGCCGGGGTTACCCGCGTTCGCCGACGCCCGGCGCGACTTCGAGCGGGATTACCTGGTGAAGTTGCTCCAGATCACCCAGGGCAACGTGACTCAAGCGGCGCGGCTCGCCAAACGCAACCGCACCGAGTTCTACAAGCTGCTCAACCGTCACGAGCTCAACCCGGGCATGTTCAAGCACGCCCGAACATAGGGCGTGGCAGCTTGCACAGCCGACGTCGCCGCCGGACTACGCTGGCGGCGACGTCCGGCCCATTCGCCGCGTCACGACGCCGCAACAGAGCTGTCGCCGGGCAACGACATTGCCGGAAGCGATCGAATTTAAAAAGAAAAAACAGCCATTTATCAAAACCGCCACACAGTCGATCCGGATCGAATCGACCCGTCCGTGGTCACCGCCGGTGTCTCTGCTAGTATCTCTTCCAACGCAAGGCGGCAAACGCCCGCATGCAGCAACAACGGTTTTCGCGCCTGCAGACTCCAAGAAGCCCCGTCACCCCCTCATTCCGGTCTGCAGGTGCTTTCTCTTCACGCCCCCGGCCATCCGCCGGGGGTTTTTTGTTTGCAGCCACATCCCGACGCAACGCACACGGTCACACCCTGCGGTGATCCGCGCTTGCCGCAAACGGGAGGGATGGCTACATTGGCCGCCACTCGGACAGCGGAGGCAGCGGTGACCGGACCCACCGACAAGGCGACGGCGTTCTCCTGGCCGGTGCGTGTCTACTACGAGGACACCGACTGTGGCGGGATCGTCTACCACACCGCCTACCTGCGCTACATGGAACGTGCCCGCACCGAATGGCTGCGCCAGCTCGGATTCGGCCAGGAGTCGCTACGGCGGGAACTCGACCGTGTCTTCGCGGTCCGCTCCCTGGACATCAACTACGAGCGCCCGGCGCGCCTCGACGATGCGCTGACCGTGATCACCCGCGTCAGCCGCCCACGGCGTACCGCGCTGTACTTCGATCAGCGCATCGTCAACGAAGCCGAGCAGGCGCTCTGCCTGGCCGGCGTCACGGTGGTGTGCCTCGACGCCGCAGGTCTGCGACCGCGCCCGCTGCCACAAATACTTGCTGCGGAGATTGCCGATGTCGGTTGATCTGACCTTAAGCCACCTCATTCTAGAGGCAAGCCTCGTCGTCCAGCTCGTGATGCTGACGCTGCTGGCCGCCTCGATCGCCTCCTGGGCGCTCATTTTCCGCAAGCGCCGCGCGCTCAAGCAGGCGCACAACGGCGCCGAGGCGTTCGAGGACCGCTTCTGGTCCGGCGGCAACCTGGCCGAGATCTACGCCCAGGTACAAACGCCCCACGAAGAGACCGGCGGCATGGAACGCATCTTCCGCGCCGGCTTCCGTGAATTCTCACGCATGCGCAAGCACGGCGCCGGTGGCGAGCCGACCGTGGAGGCCGCACACCGCGCCATGCGCGTCGCGCTCTCGCGGGAGAGCGATGCACTGGAAGCCTACGTGCCGTTTCTCGCCACGGTGGGCTCCACCAGCCCTTACGTGGGACTCTTCGGCACCGTCTGGGGCATCATGAACGCCTTCATGGCCCTGGGGCAGATGCAGCAGGCCACCCTCACCACCGTGGCACCCGGCATCGCCGAAGCGCTGATCGCCACGGCCATGGGCCTGTTCGCAGCGATTCCGGCTGTGGTGGCGTACAACCGCTACGCGAGCCAGATCGAGCGGTTGATCAACCGCTACGAGATTTTCGTCGAGGAGTTCACCAGCATCCTCCAGCGCCACGTGCAGAGCCAGCCCGCAGGCGCCGCCGCCCGCGGCGCCGCGGAATGACCGCGAGGAGAGCGCCGTGCCGAGCACTCTGACCCCGCGTACCCGACGCATCCGCCGCCGCCCGATGGCGGAGATCAACGTCGTGCCCTACATCGACGTCATGCTCGTGCTGCTGGTCATCTTCATGGTCACCGCCCCTCTGCTTTACCAGGGCGTGGAGATCGACCTGCCCCAGCAAAGTGCGGAGCCGATGGCCCAGCAGGACCAGGAGCCGGTGATCGTCGAAGTCGACCGCGAGGGCAAGACCTACCTCAACCTCGGCGAGAATCCCGGCGAGCCCGTCACCACCGAGAAGCTCGTCGCCACGATCACCGCCGTGATGCGCCAGCGCCCCGACGCCCCGGTAATGGTACGCGGTGACCGGGGTGTGGCCTATGGCCGGGTGATCGAAGTGATGGCCCGGCTCAAACAGGCCGGCGTGCCCCAGGTGGGACTGATGACCCAACCCGCGCCGGAGGAAGGCTGATGCGCGGCCGTGTCACACGCGACATACTGCTGGCCATCGCGCTGCACGTGGTTGTAGTGCTCGCTCTGGGGCTGAGCTTCAAGTTCAGTCCATCCAGCGGCGGCCCGAAACAGCCCGAGGCGATTCAGGCCGTGGCCGTGGACGAAGCCCAGGTCCAGCAGGCCATGGAAGAGATCGAGACCAACCGCGAGCAGGCCGAGCGCAAACGCCGTGAAAAGCTCGAAGCGCTGGAGGCCGAGCGTAAGGCGGAGCAGGAACGGCTCGAGAAGCTACGCGAGGAACGCGAAGCCGAGGCGCAAAGGCAGAAGGAGCTCGCCGAACAGCGTAAGGCCGAGCAGGAGCGCCTGGAGAAACTCCGCAAGGAGCAGGAAGCCGAGGCACAGCGCCAGAAAGAGCTCGCCGAGCAGCGCAAGGCCGAGCAGGAGCGCCTGGAGGAACTTCGCAAGGAGAAGGAAGCCGAGGCACAGCGCCAGAAAGAGCTCGCCGAGCAACGCAAGGCCGAGCAGGAACGCCTGGAGAAGCTTCGCAAGGAGCAGGAAGCCGAGGCACAGCGCCAGAAGAAGCTCGCCGAAAAGCGCAAAAAGGAACAGGAGCGCCGGGAACAGGAACGCCGGAAGCAGGAGCGCGAAGCACGGGAAGCCGCGAGGCAACGCGCCGAAGAGGCGCGCAAGGCCGAACGCCAGCGCGAGCTCAAGGAGCGACTCGACATGGAGCGCCAGCAACGCGCATTCAGTTCGGCCAAGAGCCAGTATATCCCGCTGTGGCAACAACAGATCGGACAGGCATGGATCCGCCCCCCCGGCGTCGGCGACGGGTTATCCTGCGTGATCCAGGTTCGCCTCGGCGCGAGCGGCGAGGTCATGAGCGCCCGTGTGGTGGAATCCAGCGGCAACGACGCCTTCGACCGCTCCGCCGCCGCTGCTGTACAACGCGTCGGCACACTGCCGATGCCCCAGGATCCCCAGGTGGCGGCCCAATTCCGCCAGCTTCGTTTCCGCTTCACGCCTCAATCGTGAGACCACACGCCATGAGACGACTGCATCGCCTGCTAGCCGCCCTGATCCTCAGCCTGAGCGCGACCGGTGCCGGCGCCCAGATCACCGTGGACATCACCGGTGGTGCTGTCGGCGCCCTGCCCCTGGCCGTAGTCCCCTTCCAGGGCAGTAACGCGCCGGAGGACCTCGCCGCCATCATCCGTGACGACCTGCGGCGCACCGGGTTGTTCAAGCCGCTGCCGAGCGAGGACTTCCTCGCCCGCCCGGCGAGCATAGACGAAGTACAGTTCCAGAACTGGCGCGCCCTCGGCGCGGACAACCTCGTCGTCGGCAGCATCCAGGAAAGCGGCGGCAAGTACCAGGTCCGCTTCGAGCTGCTGGACGTCTACGGCAGCTCTCGCCTGGTCGGCAAGCGCTACACCGCCGGTGGCAACAGCCTGCGCACCCTCGCGCACACCATCAGCAACGAAATCTTCCAGGCACTGGCGGGCCGCCCCGGTGGCTTCAACTCGCGCATCGCCTATGTCCAGGCCGAGGGCGAAGGCGACAGCCGCCGCCACCGGCTCATCGTCGCCCAGGCAGACGGCCGGCAGCCACAGACCATCCTCACCTCGCAGGAGCCGCTCATGTCCCCGGCATGGGACCCATCGGGGGATCGACTGGCCTACGTGTCGTTCGAGGACCGCCGCTCCGAGATCTTCGTGCAGAACGTTGCCACCGGCAAGCGCCGCAGCGTCGCCAGCTTCAAGGGCATCAACGGCGCCCCCGCCTGGTCGCCGGACGGCCAGAGCCTGGCCATCACCCTGTCTCGCGGCGGCAACGCGGAGATCTACATACTCAACGTACGCTCCGGCGAGACCCGCCAGCTCACGCGACACTGGGCCATCGACACCGAGCCGGTCTGGGCGCCGGACGGCGAATCGGTGCTATTCACCTCCGACCGCGCCGGCGGCCCGCAGATCTTCCGCAAGGCCATCACCGGCGGCGAGGCCGAGCGCCTCACCTGGGAAGGCGACTACAATGCCTCCCCCGACATATCGCCGGACGGGCGCCTGCTCGCCATGGTGCACCGACGTGACGGCCAGTTCCGGATTGCCGTGCGCGACATGGAGACCGGGCTCGTGAACATACTCACGCGCGGACCGCTCGACGAAAGCCCGACCTTCTCCCCCAACGGCGTCATGCTCGGCTACACGCGGACCGCCGCCGGCACCCCGGCAATCGCCACCATCTCGGTGCATGGCCGCGCGGAGGACACCCTGATCGAGGCCAATGCCGACGTGCAGGAACCGGCCTGGTCACCGAAATAACCGACTCACGCAACCATTCGTAACGGAGGACATACCATGCAACCCGCATTTCGCTGGATTGCCATCGCTCTGCTCGCACTCGCTGTCACCGGCTGTGCCACCACGGACAAGACCGAAGGCGATGCTGCCACCATGGACGACACGAACGGCGAAGCCGTCACCGGCACGGGAGCCGATGATGGCACCATGACCGGCGAGGAGATGGATGGCGCAGAAGCTAGCGGTGCCGGCGCCGAGGGCGGCTTCACCAGCGCCGACCTGGAAGACCCGGCGAGCCCGCTTTCCACGCGGGTATTCTACTTCCCGTTCGACAGCAGCCAGCTCAGCGACGGGGACACCGAAACCCTGACCGCGCACGCCGAGTACCTCGCCACACACCCCGAGGTCAGCGTGATCGTCGAGGGTCATACCGACGAGCGCGGCGCCCGGGAGTACAACCTGGCCCTCGGCGAGCGCCGCGCCCAGAGCGTCTCCGACATCCTTACGCTCAACGGCGCCGCGGGTGATCAGGTCACCATCGTGAGCTACGGTGAGGAGAAACCGGCGGTCAACGGTCACGATGAACAGGCCTGGTCCAAGAACCGTCGCGCGGAACTCGTCTACGAGCGTTAAACGGCCATGAAGGCAATGACCTTAACCCGGCAACTGACCGGCAGCGCCCTGGCGGCACTGCTACTCGCCAGCGCCCTGCCCGCGACCGCCCAGAGCCAGGAGTCGCTCGAACGCCGCCTGACGGTGCTGGAACGCAAGCTCGATAGCGGCACGCTGACCCGCATGCTCAACCAGTTCAGCACCCTGCAGCAGGAAGTGCAGCGGCTGAACGGCCGCATCGGCGAGCTTCAGCGTCGCATCGAGGAGCTCGAGAAACGCCAGCGCAGCATGTACTCCGACCTGGACAACCGCCTCCTGCAGCTCGAACAGGGCGGCGCGACCGCGGGCGGTAGCATGGGCGGTGGTACCATGAGCGGCAGCAGCTCGAGTTCCGGCGGTACGATACCGGGCACCACGACGCCCGGCGCGACCCCACCGGGCGACATGCCGGATACCGGCACGACGCCCCCCGACGCACCGGCCTCGGGCGGCACCGGCGCCAGCGGCTCCACGCCCAGCGATACCGCACGCGCCGACAACGGCACGGACACGACTCAGTCCCCGGGGACCGGGTCGCAGACCGGTAGCACGGCAGGCCGCGGCAACGTGTATGCGGAGTACCAGTCGGCCTTCGACACCCTGAGCGCCGGCCGCTATCAGGAAGCCGCGCAGGCGTTCCGCAACTTCCTCGACCGCCACCCACGCGGCGAGTACGCCGACAATGCCCGCTACTGGCTGGGCGAAACACACTACGTCGTGCGCGAATTCGACCAGGCGCTGGACCAGTTCAACCGCGTGCTCAACGACTACCCCAACAGCGCCAAGCGTCCCGACGCCTTGCTCAAGATCGGCTACATCCACTACGAGAACGGCCAGCTCGGCCAGGCCCGGCAGAGCCTGCGGAAAGTGGTGGACCAGTATCCCGACTCCTCCGCCGCCAGCCTCGCGCGCCAGCGTCTCGAACAGATCGGCGGCTAACCGGAATCGGCGGCGGAAGGATTGCCCGACCGCCGCCGATTCGCTATTATTGCGCGCCTCGCGGGCCCTTAGCTCAGTTGGTAGAGCATCGGACTTTTAATCCGCTGGTCGCTGGTTCGAGTCCAGCAGGGCCCACCAGAACATTTAGGTACTTGGCTGAAGCCCGCCCTTCAAAGGCGGGCTTTTTTGTGCGCAGGTGTCAACCAAGTGTCACCACGAGTGTGGGAAACACTCACGCCGCTTTCTCAGCTCGTTCCTGGTCTCCCCAAGTCCGTCCTCACCGACACCCTGCCCTGGCGCTACGCAGCGCCGGCATGTGGCCGTGACTGTCGACCGACCAAGAAGCGGCTGACATGGCATCGCGCACGCTTCGGCCCGCCGTGGCAGAATTGCTTGACGCGGCCCTTGTGGTCCCCGCCGTAGAAGGTTTTGCGGCAGACCCACTGCCCGGTCTGGACGCGGAGCGTGCCCGATTCCAGGGCCTCTTCAATATCGTCGGTGACCTCGAAGGCCGGGAGGTAGGCGGTCATTCCCATTCCTCCGATTCGAGGCAGTCTTGCGTGACGAGGGCGAGATTGATCATCCGGTGCTTGCCCACCTTCTTGGAGGGCAGGTAAGACCTGACCGAGGGGGAAGCCCCGTTAGCTCCGCAAAGCGCTCCCTGGTGACCAGCAGCCAGATGATGAGTTGCCGGGCTTGGTGGTCTTCCATGAGTTACTGTCGAAAGTGGTGTACAGGCGGGATTGAGAAAGGCGGCGTATCCGGCTGGAATGGAAGTGCCAGCAACC
>NZ_JBNAZM010000032.1:0-54746 GCF_051195215.1 Arhodomonas sp. AD133
GCCGGCGCGAACGCGTCTTGCCCCCGGGCCGCTGTGGTGCTCTGACGTATGACAATACTTCTGAGAAGATTAGTAACCTGCACTATAAGGGCCTGGCACCACGGTCACCGCTGCCGGCGTCCGACACGCTGCTCGCCGGGGACACCGGCGAGCAGCCGTCTGGCCCGGACCTGCAAGCGACGGTCGGCCCCCGCCTCGCGCACACCCCACCACAGGCACTCCAACGCCCTGGCACACCACCGCGCGCGCCCGAGTCCCTCGTCCACGCGGCCGGCGTCCAGGGCCTCGAACGCCGGCAACCCCCGGATGGCCGACGCATTCACGCCGAATTCGTCGTGCAGGGCTATCGCGTCGAACCAGGGAATGCCGCCCCCCGCATACTCCCAATCGAGCACAGTGAGCGCGCCGTCATCGCCGACACACAAGTTGCCCGCATGGAGGTCGTGGTGGCAGAGACAACGCGGCACGGCGGGCAACGCGGCGAGCTCGTCGTGCAGACGTGCCAGCAGCGGCTGCATCGCGTCATCGAGTCGGGCAGCATAGGCACTAAAGAGCGCATTGTAATCGAACGCGGGGGGATCGGACAGGCGCTGCCACGACGCGACCGCGTCCATCAGGGCGTTCATCAGCGTTCGTGACAGCTCCGCCGGCTCGCCGTGCCAGGCGAACAGGCACCAACCGGTCATGGGCCGATTGTCGATGACGCGCGGCGCCCATGGCGCCTCCGCGATCCCGTCCAGAACCGCCGCCTCCCGCAACCGATTCACGCCGAAGGCACGTTCCGGCGGGGCATTGACCCGCAGCACCCAGCGCGGCGTGCCGGCACGGTCCTCGCCCAGCAGCAACCGGTTGCTCGTTCCGCCATGATCCAACGGCAACCACCGGCTCACGGCGCCCGCCAGCACTTCCGTGGCTTCCCGCGTTGCCCGTGCCATGTCGGTAGTCACACCCAATATGCTCCGATATCATCAAGCGTTGGCCCATCGGGGTGCTGCGACACCGCGGCTGAGAGTTTACCCGTTGAACCTGACCCGGATCATACCGGCGTAGGGAATGAGGCCGCGGGAGGCAGCATGGCACCTCCGGCGCGGCGCCCGCGCCGTGAGGAGATGCGACATGCGCCGAGCGCTCGCCTTCGCGACTACCGCCCTGCTCGCCACCTCGGCCGCCGCGGCCGATCTCACCGTCTACACCTATGATTCGTTCGTCTCCGAGTGGGGGCCCGGACCCAAGCTCGAGGACGCCTTCGAGCAACGCTGCGATTGCGACCTCGCGTTCGAAACGGCCGCCGACGGCGTGAGCATCCTCAATCGCCTGCGCATGGAAGGCGAGACCACGGACGCCGATGTTGTCCTCGGGCTGGACAACGCGCTGATGACCGTCACCCGCGAGGCGGGACTCGTCGCCGAGCACGGCATCGACCTCTCGGGGCTGGACGATACCCTCGCCTGGTCGGACGACACCTTTGTGCCCTTCGACTACGGTTATTTCGCGTTCGTCTACGACAGCGAACGCGTCGCCGAGCCTGTGACCTCCCTCGAGGCACTGGTCGACTCGCAGGCCCGCGTGATCTACCAGGATCCACGCACCAGCACACCGGGTCAGGGCCTGCTGCTGTGGATGAAGCGGGTGTACGGTGACGACGCCGCGGATGCCTGGGCACGTCTCGCCGGGCACACCGTCACCGTGACCAGCGGCTGGTGGGAGGCGTACAGTCTGTTTCTCGAAGGCGATGCGGACTACGTGCTGAGCTATCACACCTCACCCGCTTACCACCGGGTCACCGAAGACGAAGATCGCTACCGCGCCGCGCGCTTCACCGAGGGACACGTAGCGCAAATCGAGGTCGCCGCACTCAGCGCCTACACGCGGAACACCGCACTGGGGCGGGATTTCCTGCGTTTTCTCGTTTCCCCCGAAGCCCAGCGCATCATCCCGGTGACCAACTGGATGCTGCCGGTGATCGACGGCGTCGACCTGCCACCGGCGTTCGATACGCTCATCGAACCGGAACGTCTCGACGTGGATCCGCAGACCGTCGCCGACCGACGCCGCGCCTGGTTGCGCGAATGGCGTCGGGCCGCCGCACGTTGAACCGCCCCCGACACCGTGGCGCGACGGCAGGTTACGCCGCGCTCGCCGCCGTAACGGGGGTAACCATCGCCGCCTTCGCGGGACTGGCGGGCTTCGCCGGCCAGGGGCCGGAATGGTCGCTGCTCACCGACCCGTATCTGCTCGCGGTGCTCGCGTTCTCGCTGAAGCAGGCGGGCATCAGCGCGGCGGTATCGGTAGCGCTCGCCTGGCCGGTGGCGCGGGCGCTTTACTATCACCCCGCTCTACCGGCACGTGGCGCATTCCTCGCGCTGTGCCTACTGTGCTTCGTGATGCCGTCGCTGGTCCTGGTAACCGGGTTGGTGGCGTTACTCGGTCATTCGGGATGGCTGTCGCCCTGGCTCGGTGAGCACTGGAACCTCTACGGACTGAACGGCATCGTCATCGCTCACGTCTATCTCAACCTGCCGTTCGCGACACGCATACTCCATCAACAGCTGGAAGGCACGCCACCGCGGGCCTGGCGGCTGGCTCGACAGCTCGGTCTCGGGCCCTGGCAGCGCCTGCGCGTCGTCGAATGGCCTGCGCTGCGCCCGGCGTTGCTGCCACTCACCGGCTTCATCGCCGTGCTCTGCTTCAACAGCTTCTCGGTCGTGCTCGCGCTCGGCGGTGGCCCCCGGGCGACGACGTTGGAGGTCGCGCTCTATCAGGCGTTGAAATACGACTTCAATGTGCCCGAAGCACTGACCCTGGCCTGGATCCAGCTCGTCATCGCCGGCAGCGCGTTTCTCGCCCTGACCCGGCTGGGTGAGTTGCGGCTGCTGAGCCGCGCCGGGGGGGATACCCCGCGACCGCAACCGAAGCGGGCCATGCGTACCCTGCACGCACTCGTCTACGCGGGAACGTGTACCGTGCTGCTGGCACCACCGCTCGCGATCGCGCTACGCATCCGCCCGGACACCCTGATGAGAACGGACTGGAGCAGTCTGCTGATCCCGACCGGCTACACCCTGGGCCTCGGCCTTGCCGCGGCAACCGCCGGCATGGCGCTCGCCTATCTCGTCGTGTTACCGGTACGCGGTGCAGCATCGCCACGCGCGCGGACACTGCTCGACTGGCTGGCGAGCCATACCCTGATCGCCCCGGCGATGGTGCTCTCCGTCGGTGTCTACGTGTTGCTGATCCGCCGCGTGTCCATGGACCTCTGGGGGCTGCCCTTGCTCGCCGGCCTCAACGCCCTCGTCGTCCTGCCCTACGCCGTTCAACGGTTGCGTCCACGACTGCTGCAGTACGACCGGGAGTACCGCCACCTTGTACGTTCGCTCGATCTCGACCGAATCACCGCCTGCCGGGTGCAGTGGCCGTACATTCGCCCGGTGGTACGGGCCACATTCGCACTGGTGCTGGTCCTGGCCATGGGGGATGTAGCCGTGTTCGCCATCTTCGGCCAGCCGGAGTGGACCACGCTGCCCTGGCTCATCTACCGCTACGCAAGTACCTACCGGCTGGACAGCGCTGCGCTTGCCTCGCTGCTGCTGCTGGCGCTGTGCGCGCTCGCCGTAGCGTTGCTGGAACGAGGGAGCTCGCGTGCTTGAAATCGACGACGTCGCGGTCGAACGCGACGGCTATGTGCTTCGCTACACGCTCTCCGTCGCCCCCGGTGAGGTCGTCGCCCTGCGCGGGCGCAGCGGCATCGGCAAGACCACACTGCTCGACACCGTCGCCGGGTTCATCCAGCCCGTGCACGGCGACATCCGGTGGCAGGGTCAGTCACTGCTCCAGCACCCTCCCGAACGCCGCCCGGTGAGCCAGCTCTTCCAGGACCACAATCTCTTCGAGCACCTCACCGCCTGGCGCAACCTGCAACTCGGCTTCACCCGTCCGCGCCCGGACCGTGATCTGCGCGATGCCGCTCGCGCGCTCGACATCGCGGACCAGCTCCACAAGTTGCCGCCGATGCTCTCCGGCGGCCAGCGCCAGCGCCTGGCCCTCGTACGTACGCTGTTGCGCGAGCGTCCTCTGGTGCTGCTGGACGAACCCTTCGCCGAGCTGGACCCGGAAACGCGGCGCCAGACTCTGGCATGGACCCACAAGACAGCCCGGGACCGCGGCAAGACAGTGCTATTGGTCACGCATCAAGACGAGGATGTCTCCGACATGGCCGACAGGGAAATTCGGCTGGGGGAATCCGGTGAGCGACCTGCGTCACGTTCATGTTGACAACCCGGTACACCGCAGCCGCATGCGGGTGTCATGGGTTTTTCACAGAAGCTGTGGATAACTCTGTGTAAATCTCGTAGAGACTATCCCCAAGTCCCTGCCAGCAGTGGCTTGGCGTCAAATTGGCGAAACTTTGCACAAGGATCGATAAAAAACGACAAAACAAGGAGTTACGATGTTTTCCTCCATGTTTTCGCGGACACGCAGCGTCAGCAACTTAGCCACATGGCCGGAGGCAGGCGCTTGTGAACAAGTCTCTCCCCAAAGGCCTTGACATCGCTTCTGTCAAGGGTCGAAACGCTCCGGGTCGGTCCCGACGAGAGGCCATCACCTGCCCTCCGGACAAGCGATGGCCGTAGGCTCGAAACAGACGCGCTCATCGTCGCGTCTGCGGCAGCTACTCCTACTCGTCGTCTCCCTGGGCCTTTTCTTCAATGGCTTCTCCGGCGCTTTCCACGTCCTTTCCCACGCCTTCCATGGTATTGCAACCCGCGAGGCCCAATAGAAACAGCGTAGCCAGCGCGACACCGAATGTCCGACGCAGGTTCGTGAACATAGCCTTACTCCGATTGCGGTTCTCCGGCTCGTCCACACGGCCTTGATAGCACCCTGTGGACCCCAAGATGCCCTGATCCACAGGGGGCATATCGCCCCGGAAGACACAGAGCCGGTGCGAAGAGAATGAAACAAGACACCCTGTATATGATTCAATTTGCCGCGCATGACAAGGGACGGGCTGCAAGTTTTCCACGATGCCTGGGGGCAGAGCTGTGGATAAACCGTATACAGGCGCCCTAACTGGATGACCTGAAGCGGGATTCCGAGGTTGCTCAATAGTTGATCAAACGTTCACCTGCCCGTGCGGCGGCCAAGACTCGAAGACTCAGGCAACGGTCGCGGTGGCAACGCCACTGGGCGCTACATCGCACGGCCTACCAGAGCGAACAGGCGGTGTCGGATAGGTGGTAGCCAGTACGGCCCAACGGGTGACGGAGGTCGACGCCGTCAAAGCGCTCGGGAAGGACGTTGGTGGCCACGTCGCAGCGACTGTCGCGGGCCTGTCATTCACTGTGGATGGGGGCGGGAAAGCCCAAGAACTCCAGAACTCCGGGGTTGTCGCCGGCGGTACCAGTCAGGCTGCAAGGAGTGAGTTTGGTGATTCCGGATGAACGACGAGTAACACGACCCAGGCGACTGGCAGGCCTGACCCGAAGAGCCGGCGCCGTGTTGGCGCGGCGTGCCACAGCCCTGGACCGTGTGGAGTTTTCCACGGTCATTGGGGGCAGATCTGTGGATAACCCGTATATATGGCCACTAAACGCATGACTCGGGACGTGTTTCAGAAATCGATCATTTTCTGACCGACGGTGGATCAGATCTGATCCACCGTTCCGCCCTCGAGCAGCACGCGCAGCGCATGCGCCTCCGCTTCCGAGCCTTCGTCATAGCGGCGACCGGCACGACGCAGTGCCCGGCGTGCCTCGGCGAGGCGGGCGCGATCTCCGTGGGGGTCGCGCAGCATGCCGAAGGCGGCCACGACGGTGACGACAGCGGCGATCAGGAACGAGAAAACAGCCATGATTGGGACTCCCTGGATATCTGCTGCGAGTTTGATGACATGCTATCGTGCAGCGCAGCATAGGCCCGAATCGCGGCGTGCACATTTGCTGTGACCGCCCGGCACAAGCGCTCCGACGGCCCCGGTGTGACCGCTGTCAGGCATTCGTCTGCGAAATCGTTCCGCTATCGGTATAATCCCGCGTCCGGCCATTCGACCCCACCCGCACCCAGAAGGATGGCAAGTGATCGAATTCGAGAACGTCCACAAGGCGTATCACGTAGAAGGCCGCGACGTGCCGGCCCTTCAACGCATCGACCTCACCGTCGAGGCTGGCGAAGTCTATGGCGTAATCGGGCACTCCGGTGCCGGCAAATCCACGCTGCTGCGGCTGATCAACCTGCTGGAGCGCCCGAGCGGTGGTCGCATCCGCGTCGATGGCGAGGACGTCACCGACTACCGCGGCGCCGACCTGATGGCCCTGCGCCGGCGCATCGGTATGATCTTCCAGCACTTCAACCTGCTCTCGTCGAAGAGCGTCGCCGACAACGTCGCGTTTCCCATGCGGCTTGCGGGAACGTACAGCCGCTCCCAGATCCAGCGCCGTGTCGACGACCTCCTCGCCCGTGTCGGCCTGAGCGACCAGGCGCGCAAGTACCCGGCACAGCTCTCCGGCGGCCAGAAGCAGCGCGTGGGCATCGCCCGGGCGCTGGCCTGCGAGCCACGGATACTGCTGTGCGATGAAGCCACGAGCGCGCTCGATCCACAGACCACGCAGTCGGTACTGCGGCTGCTCGGTGATATCAATCGCGAGCTCGGCCTCACCGTGGTGCTGATCACCCACGAGATGGGTGCCATTCGCACGATCTGCGACCGTGTCGCCGTACTCGACGGCGGTGTCGTGGTCGAGCAGGGCAACGCCGCGGATGTCTTCCTCCACCCGAAGCATCCGACCACCCAGCGCTTCGTGCTGGAGACCGAACATCTCGACGAGGAGGAGCAGAACGAGGACTTCGCCAAGGTCCCGGGACGCATCCTGCGCCTGACCTTCCGCGGCGAGGCGACCTACCGGCCTCTGCTCGGCACCGTCGCACAGCGGACCGGCGTGGATTACAGCATCCTCAACGGCCGCATCGACCACATCAAGGACACGCCCTACGGCCAGCTCACCCTGTCGCTGGTCGGCGGCGACGTGGACGCAGCGGTCAGGGAGCTGAACGCCCCCGACGTGGACGTGGAGGTGCTGCGCCGATGAGTCTTTTCGAGAACGTGAACTGGGGCGACATCGCACTGGCGAGCTGGGATACCCTGCTCATGGTCGGCGGCTCGCTCGCCTTCATCGTGCTCTTCGGCCTGCCGCTGGGGGTACTGCTGTTTCTCACCGGCCGGCACCAGCTCCTGGAGCAACCGGCGCTCTACGGCGTGACGTCGTTCGTCGTGAACGTCCTGCGCTCCATCCCCTTCATCATCCTGTTGATCGTGATGATCCCGATCACCGTGATCCTCGTCGGCACATCGCTCGGGGTTCTCGGTGTCATCCCGCCGCTGGTCGCGGCCGGAACGCCGTTCTTCGCCCGGCTGGTCGAAACCTCGTTGCGGGAAGTCGACCGCGGCATCATCGAGGCCACCCAGGCCATGGGCGCCTCCACCCGGCAGATCGTGCTGGGTGCACTACTGCCGGAAGCCCTACCGGGCATCATTGCCGGGGTCACCGTTACCGCCATTACGCTCGTCTCCTATGCGGCGATGGCCGGCGTCGTGGGCGGCGGCGGCCTCGGTGATCTCGCGATCCGCTACGGCTACCAGCGCTTCCAGACAGACGTCATGGTCGTCACCGTGGTGCTGCTGGTCGTGTTCGTGCAGCTGCTGCAGATGCTCGGCGACCGCCTGGTGCTGTATTTCAGCCGGCGCTGAGCCGGCTTCGACACAATCACAAAGCCAAGGAGACTCACTATGCGGCTCAAACATATCGTCGCCACGATCGCCGCCGCCGGCGCGATCGCCACTTCCGCCCACGCCGAGGAAACGCTCAGCGTCGCGGCGACCCCCGTGCCCCACGCCGAGATCCTGGAGTTCATCGCCCCCAGGCTCGCCGAGCAGGGCGTGGAGTTGGACGTGAAAGTCTTCACCGACTACGTCCAACCCAACCTGCAAGTGGACCAGGAGCGCCTGGACGCCAACTTCTTCCAGCACAAGCCCTATCTGGAGGAGTTCAACGACGGGCGCGGCACCGAGCTCGTGCCGGTGGTGGGCGTGCACATCGAGCCCTTCGGCGCCTACTCCGAGAGCGTGGACAGCCTGGATGCGCTGCCCGAGGGCGGGAGCGTCGCGATCCCCAATGACCCCACCAACGGCGGGCGTGCGCTACTGCTGCTCCACGAGGCGGGGGTGATCACGCTGAAGGACGCGGACAACATCCTGGCGACGCCGGATGACATCGCCGACAATCCCAAGGGCCTGGAATTCCGCGCGCTGGAAGCAGCCATGCTGCCGCGCGTACTCGGCCAGGTGGATCTCGCGCTGATCAACACCAACTACGCGCTCGAAGCAAGCCTGAATCCCCAGGAGGACGCGCTCGCCATCGAGGGCTCGGAGTCGCCCTACGTCAATTATCTGGTGGCGCGGCCGGACAACCGCGACAGCGAAGCCATGCAGAAGCTCGCCGACGCGCTGACCAGCGAGGCGGTACGCGAGTTCATCGACGAGGAGTATGAAGGCGCCGTCGTCCCTGCATTCTGACGGTCGTCGCGAACGCCCGGCGGCGGTATCCGCCGCCGGCACGTGTCCAGCCCGGTTCAGGTCGTCTCCGGCCGCCGCGCGGTCACGGTCCAGGAGCTCGAGTCCATCACAATGCGGCCGTCCTGCTCATAGGGTGCGAGCACATCCCGCAATGCCTGCTCGATCTCTTCGCGGCGTCGCTCCGCCTCGTCACCGGCTTCGCGGAAGACCTCCCCGGCCGGCCCGAGCGCGAGCTGGAAGCGCATCGCCTCCTCCACCGAATCGCCGACGGTCACCGGGCCATCGATGCGTTCGAACGCGATGTCCTCGAATCCCGCGATCTCCAGTTGCTTGCCCACCACCTCCGGATTGGCCATGGAGAACGGCCCGGGTCCGCAAGTGCGGGCGTCCTCCCCCGGCGGCGGCAGAAAGTCCAGCACGACCTGCTTGGGCAGTCCCAGCCAGGGGTTGTCCTCGATATCCCGCCAGACGATGAACATGAGCTCCCCGCCCGGACGCAACGCCTTGCGGATGTTCCGCATCGCGGCGACGGGATTCTCGAAGAACATCATCCCGAACCGCGAGAAGCACAGATCGAACTCCGGCTCGAAGGGATAACGCTCGACGTCGGCGGCGACGAACTCGACATTGGTCAGGCCTGCGTCGGCGACATCCGTCCGCCCTTTCTCGAGGAAGCTGTCGACGCAGTCGAGCCCCAACACGAAGCCTTCCGGCCCGGTCATCTCCGCCAACCGGATGCTGGTGTCGCCCCAGCCGCAACCGACGTCGACGATGCGCGAGCCCGGTGCGACCGTGAGTTTCCCCAACGGCACCTCGCTGTGATAACTCAACCCACGCATGAGGATATGGCGGAATCGTTCGAACTTCTCCGCGAGGGTATCGTTCCAGAACTCGACGTATTCGCTCATCGGCGTCGATGTTTCCGCCATGCTGCGTCCTCCTCAATTCGACCGGCACACCCGCAGCCACCGCGGCATCCGCACCGACACATGCCGACGCGAGGCCGCGGCCTCACCCTGCACCCGCGCTGGGCAGTATAGCCACACGTGTGCCACCTGCCCGTCCACCCATCGTTCGCCGGCCGTCGAGGTCATCGTGGGGTCGGCACATTGTTCACAGAAACTGTGGATAACGATGTGGGTAATTCGTAGATACGCCTCGCAAGCCCCTATCAGCGCACACTCATTGTCAGATTGGCGAAATATTGACCATCAACATCAAGCAATCAGAAAAACAATAAGTTACTAATCCGATCATGGGTAATGCCACGTGTCAGAGCGCTTGTGCGATTCGGCTGCCAGGCGCGCGAGCGAAGGCGTGGCAACGCTCACGTCGAGTGAGCGCAACGCCGCAGCCGAATCGCACAAGCGCTCCCTTCGGGCGAGGCTGTCGGGCGCTCTCGCGGCGTTGCTCGTCGCTCATGTAGCGCTTGCTACACCACGCGCCTCGCGCCTTGCGAGAACGCCCGACAGCCTCGCTGACATGTGGCATTACCCATGATCGGATTAGTAAGAACACCTCTTGACAACAAGCTCTGGCTCGAAGCCCATCTGGCCGACCGGCAGTCGCACACGCCCCGCCTGTGCACAAACCGGCCGATACCCAAACTAAAGGCCGGCTCCCGCCATGCGGGGCCGGCCTTGTATACACGCGCACCGAATCGCGCCGGGTCAGTCCGGCTGCACGCTTTCCTCGATGGCCGCCTCGGTCGCGCTCTCTTCGTGGTCGCCGGGCTCAGCGCTCGGAAGGACAAGATTCAGGATGATGGCCGTCAGAGCACCGGGGATGAGCCCCGACTCCAGCATGGACTGCACATTCTCCGGCAGCCCCGCGTAGATGTCAGGGTGCTCCGGCAGGCCCAGCGCCACGGCGAGCGTCATGCCGATAATCACCATATTGCGCTTGGTAAAGCCGATGTGGCTCAGCATCTTGATACCGGCACTGGCGATCATGCCGAACATGATGAGCACGGCACCGCCCAGAACGGCGTTGGGAATCGCGCCGACAAGCGCCCCCAGCTTGGGAAAGAGCCCGGCGAGAATCAGGAAGCCACCGCCGAGGGCGACCACGAAACGGCTCACCACCCCGGTGAGGGCCACCATGCCGACGTTCTGGGAAAAGCTGATCTGCGGAAACGCGTTGAACACCGACGCCAGCACGGTACTCAGGCCGTCGGCCATCACGCCGCCGGTGAGCTCCCGGTGGGTGGGCTCGCGGTCGGCGCCGCCCACGGTAGTCCCCACGATATCGCCGATGGACTCGGAGACGGTGACCAGGGACAGCAGCACCACGGGGATGATCGCGCTCAAGTGGAACTCGATGCCCACCTCCAGCGGCATGGGCACAGCGAACCAGCCGGCGCCGGCCACATCGGAGAAATCCACGACCCCGGTCGCCGCGGCGACCACGAAGCCGACCACCAGTCCGGCCAGCGGCCCGATCTCCGACCAGAAGCCACGCGCGTACTGATGCAGGCCGATGGTGATGGCGAACACCAGGGCGGCGAGGCCGAGGTGGTAGGCGGCACCGAAATCCGGCGCACCGAAGCCACCGCCAACGTAAGCGAATCCCACGGGGAGCAGCAGAACACCGATCATGATCACGAAGCACCCGGTGACCACCGGTGGGAACAGGAACCGTACCCATCGCAGACACAAGCCCACCAGCGCCATCGCGATACCACCGGCAAGTGCTGCGCCGAACACCGCAGGGATGCCGAGATTGCTCGCGATGGGGATCATGACCGGCACGAACCCGAAGCTCGTGCCCATGACAATGGGCAGGCGCGCACCGATGGGGCCAACGCCGAGAGACTGAATAAGCGTCGCGATGCCGGCAATGAACATCGCCGCCTGGATCAAGGCCGTGGTCTCCGCCGGCGGCAGATCGGCAGCGCCGGCGATAATCACCGGAACGGTGACGTTACCCACGAACATCGCGAGCACATGCTGGATGCTCAGGGGAACCGCCCGCCGCAGCGGCGGCATGTAATTGACGTCTTTGCGCTCGTCCGGCGCGTTCGCGGGAGCTGTCTGGCTATCGGTTTGGGTCATGGACTCTCTCTCCTCGGCAAGATCTCGAACCCACGGTGAGCCGCGCCCGATATGCGTTGCTTGTAATTGTCTCTCACCGGTGTATACCCGCCGGTGCCATTCCGGCTTCTCGGCACACGTAGCAACATCCTTTCTGACCCCCGAGTTATTGTCAACAGACTTGTATTCAGAATTGTTGCCATTCGTCTACGAGAAAAGTAAACCCTGAGTACAATTGTAAAACAATCGGCAACCGACATTGGCGACACTGACCGCGAACGGAGGTGATCACACCGGCGGGTGATTGACGGCACGGGCTTGGCTTCGCGGGCCAGGATCGGGGCCCGGTGCGCCTGAGACCGGCGCTATGAGGGGCGGTCGCGACTGATGGTCCACGGGGCGGCGAGCGGCGGCAGAGGCGTCGAGGGTTACCGAAACGGTCTTGGCGAATCCGGCCCGGCAGGTTGGGCACACCACCGAGTGCCGCCACCGTCGGCACCGCACGAAAACCTGTGGATACTAATCCGATCACACGTAATGCTGGGGACGCACGGGCACTAGCCCGGCCAGACTTCCTCGACCACGAAGCTTCCGGAGCGCGCATACCAGCGTACATTGTGTCCGGCAAGCGTCACGCCGTGCATGCGGCCTTCCTCGTCTCGCCGGTACGCCGGCCGCGGGTCGAGGGAGAGGACGTCGACGATCAACCGGCGCAACTCCGCCGGTGCCTGGCGCAAAGCCCGTTCGGCCGCATCGCTGAAGCACACCGGTGCGCGCCCCGGGGCCTGGTCGAACCCGGAGGGCGGCCTGGCCGCCGGCAAGGCATCGGAATAAGGCACGTACGGCTTGACGTCGTAGACTGGCGTGCCGTCCACCAGGTCATGATTGCCGAGCAGCAGGCCGCGCCGCGTGCCATCGTCCAGGATCCCCTCCAGGGTCACAGCGGATAGCCCGACGGGATTGGGCCGGAACGGCGACCGCGTGGCGAACACGCCCAGGCGCCGATTGCCACCCAGCCGTGGCGGACGGACAGTCGGCGACCAGCCCTTGGCGACATTGAGGTGAAAGCCGAACAACAGCCACACGTGGCTGCACCCCTCGAGACCGCGCAACATCTCCGGGACATCGAACGGCGGCGCCAGTACGAGCGCGGCCGCGGTAGCCGGCGCCAGCCCGGGCTGGCGCGGCGTTCCGAACTTTTCGTCGAAACAGCTGTGAATGCGGCCGATCTCCGCAAGCTCCATGGGTACTCACCACGTTTCGTTCGACCTGAGTCCCGGTCGGGTTTCTACAGGCGTTCGCCGAGGAAGTCCATCAATGCCCGCCATGACGCGAGATCCGCATCAGGGCGGTATCGGTCTCCGGACCACTCGGTAAACGCATGCGGCGCGCCGCCATAGATTTCCATGCGGTATGCCACCCCGGCCCGATCGAGCGCGCTGGCCAACGCGGTGACCTGCGCCATGGGCGCGGCGTTGTCAGCGGAACCGTGGAGCACCAGCAGCGGGGCCTGAACATTGTCATAGCTCTGCCCCTCCGGGGTATCCAGGCCACCGTGGAAAGTCACGAATCCCTGCAGCGGGGCGCCGGCACGCGCCAGCTCCAGCACCGCGGACCCGCCGAAGCAGTATCCGATCGCCACGGCGCGGCCCGGCTCCACACCCTCGAGCTCGCTCAGCTGCGCAACACCGGCATCGAGACGCTCGCGCATCAACGCGCGGTCGCCACGCAGCGCGCCGCTGCGTGCGCGCATTTGCTCCACAGTCTCCGGCCGCACGCCCTTGCCATAGAGGTCAATGGCAAAAGCGGCATACCCCTGCCGGGCGAGCATTCGCGCCCGGGTGCGTTCGTAGTCGTTCAGCCCGTCCCAGTCGTGGACGATGACCACCGCCGGCTGTGGCGAAGCGATCGCCGTATTGCGGGCGAAATAGCCCACGAACGTCTCCTCACCGATGCGGTAAGTCACACTCTCGGTGGCAATCTCCGCGTGGGCGACGCCGAGTGTCGCCATCGCAGCCAGCGCCCAACCGACCATGCCGTAACGCGTCATGCCTACCTCCCTGCCAGGCGTTGCACTACAACTCGTTGCGCTTGAGTATAGTGCCCGGTGGATACCCACACTCATCAGCACTTACTCGCACCGCCAGGGCAAGGGCACTACCCTGTCGGGGTAGCGGTGCCGGACAACCGGTAATCGCCATACCCCGGGCCATGAACACGCTGGCGCCGCGGACACGGCGTTACCCTTCACCCAGCGAGGTCGGGCATGGATCTGCACTCGCGCATTGGCTGCTGGCTGTTCGCCAGCTGGCACCTCAACCGCATGCCGCCGCCGACCACGTCGGAATTGCTCGCGCGTCGCCGGCGCTGGTGCCGTGACCACTGCGGCGAATTCGCCGCCCGATGGTTCGCCCTGGGCGCCGGCTTCTGGCTGTTTTTCATGTTTCCCCTGCGCCCGGCGTTACCGGGCGAGGCGGCTTACGCGTGGCCGGGCATCGCGGCGCTCGTGGCCTTCGTCATCGGCATCTGGTACATCGTTCGCCAGATCTATGCACAGTCGAAAGTGGGCCCGCCGCCCATCGACCCGCCGGTGAACCTGCACGACGACGACCACGACCGCCGGCGCTGACCGTCACCGCCGGCGCGGCCGCAGCCTATTCGGCCTCGCGCGTTCGCATATCGAGATACCCCTCGAGCACCTCCAGCAACCGCCGCGCCTCGGCGAGGTGATGCGGCTCACCGGTATCCTCGAAGGCCTTCACGTGCTCGCGCGCGTGTCGGGCGTAGTCCGCCGCGGCCTCCAGGGTGGTCGGGCCCTCCTCCCAGCTATCGGGAGGTGCCCCCTCGTCCTCCGAATCCGCCATGGCACCGTCTCCCATCGCGATTGCCTTCTACTCAGCCACGCCCGTGCCAGAAGCGCAAGCACCGATTCATTGTCACCGGGTTGAAAAAAATCGTCCCGCCTCCATCTGTCCATGTACGGACAATTTGCACGAGACTCAATTGCCCGTGTATCAACTAACGACCAACGTTGGAGATCTGGTCATGAAGGCACTGAGCATTGCAGCCACTGTCACCGTCGGGCTCCTGGCCGGTACCGCGGCACATGCAGCGGACGTGTACGACCACCTCGTGTCAGGGCAGTCGTTCCACGAGACTGCGGCGGTCGCTGACGTCGCCACGCCCGCGGCAACGCGCTATGGAGCGGCAGGCCCCGACACGGCAGAAGCCCTGATCCTCGGCCTCAGTCACGCCGAGGCAGTCACAAAGGGCGTGCCCCGCCTGAAAGCGGCGGCGCTGCAGGGCGAACGCTCCTCGACCCCGGTCGCCGAGTTCGGCGCGTTCGAACGGGCACGTCGCGGCGTGAGCTTCAGCGAAGGCACTTAAGCCACGCGCGCGTAAAGGTTGTTGAGGAATCCGCAGGTGGGTGAATCGACGCCGGGACTCCCCGGCGTCGTCGACGGCCTGATGCGACACTGCCGCTCACGCACGGAGCCTCCTCGCCATCGCCTCAGTCGGTGTCGGCGCGTGCTCAGGTGCCGCCGGCGCCGGCTTCTGTCCGGAAGCACGCCAGCAACGTACGCTGAAGCGTGCTGAAATTGTCGTCGCTCACCATGAGATAACGACCCGCACCGAGCGCGGCCAGCCCCTCGAAGTTGTCGAGGTGCCACCCTTCCCCGCCCGAGAGTCGCGCTAGCGGCGTAACCGAGATCCCCTCCGATGCGCGCCAGCGAATAGACTTGAGTGTTATCACGATGGGGCGAAGCGGCGAGTACGCACGCTCCAGCGCCAGATAGCGCCCGGGACCCGCGGGCGCAAGCGCGGTCAGGGCGCTGTTGGCCTCCGCCGCAAGCGGATACGCGTGGACGCGGCCGCCGGGTTCCGACCAGATGGGTGTCGTCGCGCCGTCGCCCGCGGGTCCACGCTCCAGCCCGACGAGCCGTTGCCGCCCGGCGCCGGCGAGCGCCTCCATGCCCGTGTTGTAGCCCGCATCCCGCACCGGCTCCGGAACACGCGGAGCACCCAGCAACCGCCCCTGGGTATCGTAGGGCGCAATACGGTGCTCGCGCTCGAAACTGATCCACAGTCGCCTTCCCTCGCTGGACGCCTCCAGCGCTACGCCCTCGGCATCCGCCGAATCTCCCTGCAGCGGCCGACCGGCACGGTCGTGCAACGGAAAGCTCGCCCGCAGCTCCACACCGACGAGGCGTCCGGCGGCGAAGCGCGGCCGCCAGTGATGCACACGCCCGCGGTCGGAAACCGCGTACACAGTGGCGGTGTCCGCGTCCCAGGCGAGACCGGAGATGCCGCCCAGCGGCGCGCCGGCGGGCGTTGTTCGCGGCAGCCACAGCGCTCCGCACCAGCGGATGCCCCGCAGCCGCTCGATGGCATCGGGTGTGGCGAGCGTTACCGGCCGCACCGGTGCGCAGCCAGCCAGGTACACGCACAGCACCACGAGACACGCGAGCTTCCACACCACTGAATCCTGCACCTCTGTTCGTCGGATCAATGCGTTGCGCCCGCGGCGATTCGGTCACGATCGATGACGTGGAATCATCGATCCGTTCTTCCCGGCTTTCCCGTCGCTCCTCACGAACGCAGTGCCGACAGGCAGACCCGCCTCTTCTACGCTACAGATAAAGGCGAGACGCCCGACGGCGCCAGCACAACGGAGGGAGGCGACGTGCGTACCATCGCCCAGTTCGAGATCGGCTACACCGGCTACCTGAGCCACGAGCTCGAAGTCACCGAACCGCTCCCGGATTTCGCCCGCGATCCCCAGCAGCTGCTCCGTGGCTACCGCGCAATGGTCGCCGCCCGTGCCTTCGACCGCAAGGCGGTGAGCCTGCAGCGCACCGGCCGCCTCGGCACGTTCGCCTCGTGTCTCGGTGAAGAAGCGGTAGCGGTCGCCGTGGGCCTCGCCATGCACAGCGAGGACGTACTCGTGCCCATGTACCGCCATCACGGCGCCCACCTCAATCGTGGCGGCCGTATGGAGGAGCTTTTCCTCTACTGGGGCGGCGACGAGCGTGGCATGGACTTCGAAGGGCCACGCGAGGACCTGCCCATCGCGGTCCCCATCGCCAGCCAGGCGCCCCACGCCGTGGGCGTCGCCTACAAGTTCAAGTATCGGCACGAGCCGCGTGTCGCGGTCTGTGTGATCGGAGACGGCGGGACCTCCAAAGGCGACTTCTACGAAGCGCTCAACGCCGCCGGAACCTGGCAGCTACCCCTGGTTTTCGTGATCTGCAACAACCAGTGGGCGATATCGGTGCCCCGCAGCCGCCAGAGCCACGCCGAGACCCTGGCACAGAAAGCGGTCGCCGCGGGCATTCACGGCGAACAGGTCGACGGCAACGACTATATCGCCGTACGCGACCGGATGAACACGGCACTCGAGCGCGCACGCCAGGGCAACGGCCCGTCCGTGATCGAGGCGCTGACCTACCGCATGAGCGATCACACAACCGCGGACGACGCGCGGCGTTATCGCCCCGAGGAGGAGCGCACCGCCTGGGAGGCGCGTGATCCGATCGAGCGAATGCGCCGTTACCTCCACGAGATCGGCGCGTGGAGTGACGACGACGAGCAGGGCCTGGATGCCGAGTGTCGCGAATCCGTGGACGCGGCGGCGGAACGCTATCTGGCCACGGAAGCGCAACCCGCCGAGGCGATGTTCGACTATCTCTACGCCGAGCTGCCGCGCGCGCTGACTGCGCAGCGCAATGCGCTCATGGACGAGGAGGATGGCGGCGATGACTGACATGACCCTGGTGGGCGCGGTGAACGCCGCCCTCGCCCACGAGCTGGCGGCCGATGACCGCGTGCTTCTCCTCGGCGAGGACATCGGCGTCAACGGCGGTGTCTTCCGAGCCACCGAGGGACTTCTCGAGCGCTTCGGCGAGGCGCGGGTGCTAGACACGCCTCTGGCAGAAAACCTGATCGCCGGCATGGCCATCGGCATGGCCAGTCAGGGGCTACGCCCGGTCGCCGAAATTCAGTTCATGGGCTTCAGCTACCCCACCGTGGATCAGATGATCAGTCACGCGAGCCGCATGCGTAACCGCACCCGCGGACGACTGTCCTGCCCCATGGTGATGCGCGCGCCCTTCGGCGGCGGCATTCACGCGCCGGAACACCACTCGGAGAGCACCGAGGCGCTGTACGCCCACATGCCGGGGTTACGGGTAGTCATTCCCTCCTCACCCGGACGCGCATACGGGTTGCTGCTGGCCGCCATCCGCGATCCCGACCCGGTGGTGTTCCTGGAGCCCAAACGGATTTACCGGCTGGTCAAGGAAGACGTCAGCGACGACGGCGAAGCACTGCCCCTGGACGTATGCTACGTGCTGCGCGACGGCACGGACCTGACGCTGATCTCCTGGGGCGCCATGGTCCACGAGACCCTGCAGGCGGCAGCGCAGCTCGCCGAGGAAGGCATCAGCGCCGAGGTGATCGACGTGGCCACGGTCAAGCCGGTGGACATGGAAACGATCCTGGAATCCGTGGGCCGAACCGGCCGCTGCGTGATCGTTCACGAGGCGCCGCGTACCGGCGGCATTGGTGCCGACATCGCCGCCGGTCTCGCCGAGGAGGGGTTGATGAGCCTGCTGGCCCCGGTTCGTCGGGTCACCGGTTACGACACCATCATGCCGCTGCTGCGGCTCGAGCAGCGGTACATGCCATCGGTGGCGCGCATCCTGCGCGCCGCGCGGGAGGTCATGGAGTTCGCATGAGTACGTTCAAACTGCCGGATCTGGGGGAAGGGCTTATCGAGGCGGAGATCGTGGAATGGTTCGTTCAGCCCGGGCAGACCATCGAGCGCGACGTCCCCCTGGTCTCCGTGGAGACGGACAAGGCGATCGTGGAAATCCCGAGCCCGCAGGCGGGCGTGGTCAGCGAACGCCTCGGCGAGCCCGGCGACGTGATCCAGGTTGGCGACCCGCTGGTGGTCTTCGGCGACACCGCGGAAGCGGGTACCGGGACCCCGGAATCGTCACGAGCAGCAAGCGAGAAACCGCGTGCGCCGGCACGTGCAGCGACGGTCGACTCGGCCACCGACGAGGCGACGTCCTCGGCATCGGGGCGGGAGACGAAGGACAGCGGTACCGTCGTGGGTGAAGTCCGTTCCGGCACCGAACGCATCGAGGAGCGTGCGAGCGTGGTCGGGGAAAGTGCCCGTGCCACGCCGGCGGTTCGCGCACTCGCGCGGCGGCTCGACGTGAACCTGGCGCTGGTCACGCCCACGGGGCCCGAGAACACCATCACCAGCGCCGACGTGCAACGCGCTGCGCAGGATCACGACGACGGCGGCAGCATGGAACCATTGCGCGGGGTTCGCCGGGCCATGGCCCGCACGATGACCCGCGCTCACGAGTCGGTCGTTCCCGTGACCGTCTCCGACGACGTGGACATCGACGCCTGGCCCGACGGCACGGACATAACGCTGCGCCTGGTACGCGCCATCCGTGCCGGCTGCCGTGCCGAACCGGACCTCAATGCCTGGTACGACGGGCGCACGATCGCCCGCCGTGTGATGGACCACATCGACCTCGGCATCGCGGTGGACACCGAGGAGGGCCTGTTCGTGCCGGTGTTGCGCGACGTCGGCAATCGCGATGACGCCGACCTCCGCCGCGGGCTCGACGCCCTGGTGGCGGACGTGCGCGCCCGCAGCATTCCCCCGGAGGAGATGCGCGGCTCCACCATCACGCTGTCCAACTTCGGCACCATTGCCGGGCGGTATGCGGACCCCGTGGTGGTACCACCGACGGTGGCGATCATCGGCGCCGGCCGCATCCGCCCCGAGGTCATCGCCGTCAAAGGCGAGCCGGTCGTGCACCGCGTAATGCCGCTATCACTGTCGTTCGATCATCGCTGTGTCACCGGCGGCGAAGCCTCGCGTTTTCTGCGCGCGATGATGGACGACCTCTCGCAGGCGGAGTGACCGATACGAGACGCGAAGGCGAGACACGGACACGACGAGCGCCGGACGACGTGACCACCGTCCGAGGTCAACGGTAACGCCTGCGAATCCTCGCCTGATATCCTGCCGGTTTTTGCGCAGGGGCCGCTGTCATGCCGACCGAGGATCCTCCGCTGCTGCTGTCGGGCGGTGTGTTCGTCCTCGCCGCCGCGATCATTGCGCTGCTGGGCACGCGCCTGAGCGACCGCGCCGACCGCTTCGCCGACCGCACCGGCCTCGGCGAAGCGGTGGTGGGGGCGGTCATGCTCGGGGCCATGACGTCACTGCCGGGTATCGTCGCCTGCGTGACACTCGCGCTCGACGGTCGCGCGGCATTCGCGGTCTCCGCCGCGACCGGGGGGATCGCGGTGCAGACCGCCTTCCTGGCCATCGCCGACGCCGTCTACCAGCGAGCCAACCTGGAACACGCTGCGGCATCCGTGCCCAACATGCTATTCGGCGCCCTTCTGGTCGGACTGCTGTCGCTGCTGCTGCTCGGCATCAACGTGCCCGACGTCGCCATCGGCCACATCCATCCCGCGAGCCTCGCCCTGCCAATTGCCTACATCGGAGGAATGCATTGGGTTCATCAGGCGCATCAACGGCCAATGTGGCATCCACGGATAACCCATGTCACCGAACGTGACGTGCCCGACGAAGCCGCCCGCCACGAACCGCTCGGGCCGCTGGCGTTGGACATGCTGCTCACCGGCTTGGGCGTGGCGGCCGCCGGGTGGGCCGTCGCATGGTCCGGCGAGGCCGTCGCCGACGCCACCGGCCTCAACGACAGCCTCATCGGCGGCACGCTGGTGGCGATCAGCACTTCGCTCCCCGAGCTCGTCACCACCGTCGCCGCCGTACGCCAGGGGGCGCTCACCCTGGCCGTCAGCGGTATCCTCGGCGGCAACGCATTCGACACTCTGTTCGTCGCGGTGGCCGACGTCGCCTACCGGCCGGGTCCGATTTTCGCGGATATAAGCCAGCGCGAACCACAGCTCATCGCCGCGAGCGCGGTCATGAGCAGCATCCTGCTGCTGGGGCTCATGCGGCGCGAGCGTTCGGGTCCGGCGAACGTCGGCGTGGAAACGCTGCTCATCGCCGCCGTCTACGCGCTGGTGCTGCTACTGCTGGCACGCGGCGGCGGATGAACGCCGGCACCCGATCACTTGTACTTGATTACCGCTGCGGTCGCTCCCATACCCACCCAGGACAGCCACACGGGTCCTCCACACCTTTCGAGGAGGTGACCATGAGCGGGCGACTGACCGGCAAACGAGTTTGCATACTCGCCGAGAACCAGTTCGAGGACATCGAGCTGCTCTACCCGCTGCACCGGTTTCGCGAGGAAGGCGCACAGGTAGTGGTGATCGGTCCGGAGAAGACGCGCTACACCGGCAAGCACGGCTGCACCGTGGACGCCGATCTCGCCGCCGCGGAAGGCGCCACCCACGAGTTCGATGCGGTCATCGTCCCCGGGGGCTACGCCCCGGACCACATGCGCCGCAACCGCGACCTCCTGGAAATCGTGCGCCGCGCCGACGGCGCCGGACACCCGGTCGCCGCCATCTGCCATGCGGCCTGGGTACTGATTTCCGCACGCGTCGTCCAGGGCCGGCGAATGACCTGCTTCTGGTCGATACGCGACGACGTGATCAACGCCGGCGGCGAATACGTGGACGAGCCCGTGGTGATCGACGGCCACCTGATCACCTCGCGGTACCCGCCGGATCTTGGCGACTTCTGCCGGGCGATCATCGAAGCCAGCGAGGATTAGCGCCCGGTACTCGGCTGTCGGCGCCTCTGGCAAGGCGCTCTGCCCGGCCAGCGCTCGGGGCGGGCCTGATGGACCGTCACGGCGTCGGGCATTAGCCCGGCACCGCTTGCCAGGACACGATTGCGTGGGCAACAATCCGTGCATGCACGAAGCACGATTCGCCCGGTGACCGGCGTGATCAACCCCAACCTGCTCTACGCATTCATCCCGACCTTCTTTCTGGTCTCGGTAACGCCCGGCATGTGCATGACGCTCGCGCTCTCCCTTGGCATCACCATCGGCGTGCGACGGGCGCTGTGGATGATGCTCGGCGAGCTCGCCGGCGTCGCGTTGGTCGCCGTGCTCGCGGTTGTCGGGGTCGCGACGCTGATGCTTCGCTATCCCCTTGCCTTCGCCACCCTGAAGTACGCCGGTGGCGCCTACCTGATGTGGCTGGGGCTCCAGATGTGGCGCTCCCGGGGCCGGCTATCCCTTCAGGTCGAACCCGACGCCGATGAGCGGGCCCCGAGCGCCGCCGGCCTGGCCGCCCAGGGCTTCGTCACCGCCGTTGCCAATCCCAAGGGATGGGCATTCGTGATCGCCCTGCTGCCACCGTTCATCGATACCAGCCTGCCCCTGACACCGCAGCTCGCCGTGCTCGTGGCCGTCATTCTGGTCCTGGAGTTCGCGGCCCTGCTGCTCTACGCCAATGGCGGTCGCGCGCTCAGCCGGATTCTGGAACGCCGCGGCAGCGTCCAGACGCTCAATCGCATCGCCGGCACGTTAATGGTCGGCGTCGGCATATGGCTCGCCCTGGGGTGAGCACGCAATCCCACGGAGGAGAGTAACGTTGCACAACAACAAGCTGATCACCGCAGTCTCTCTCAGCCTCGTCGTCACCGGCGTTGCACATGCAGCGAGCGCCGACGAGACATCCACCCTCGATGACGTTCAAGCCGCCGGCGAGGTGAGAGTCTGCACCACCGGCGACTACAAGCCGTTCACCTACTGGAACGCCGAGACCGAGTCCTTCGAGGGCATCGACATCGACATGGCCGAGAATCTCGCCAGCGCTCTCGGCGTGGAGACGCGCTTCGTGAAAACTTCCTGGCCAACGCTGATGGAGGACTTCACCGCCGGCAAGTGTGACATCGCCATGGGCGGCATCTCGGTGAAGCTCGACCGCCAAGCGCAAGCGTACTTCAGCGATCCCTACCTGGCCGGTGGCAAGACCCCCATTGCCCGCTGCGACGACGTGGAGCGCTTCCAGCGCGTCGAGCAGATCAATCAGCCGGACGTGGACGTGGTGGTGAACCCGGGCGGCACCAACGAGCGCTTCGCCCGGCGCGAGCTCGCCGACGCCAACATCATGGTCCACGACGACAACACGACCATCTTCGGCAAGATCGTCGACGGCACCGCCGACGTCATGGTGACCGACGCCATCGAGACCGAGCTGCAGGCCAATCTCAACGCGGAGCTCTGTGCCGTCCATCCGGACGCGCCGTTCACCTACTCGGAGAAGGGTTACCTTCTACCCCGCGGTGACGACGTCTGGAAGGCCTGGGTCGATCAGTGGCTGCACCTGGTGCGCAAGACCGGCGAATTCGAGTCGATCTACGCGAAATGGGTGGAGGGCTGACGGCGGCGCCGGCGCCCGACGCTCACCTGCATCCGCCGGCCCGGCACGCTCCCGGGCCGCCGCTCCACTCCGGGAAACACGCTCGCAGTGCTGGACGACGTCAAACACCTGCTCGCATTCGCCACCGTGGTGGACAATGGCTCCTTCGGTCGCGCGGCCGAAGAGCTCGGCCTCTCGCCCGCTTCCGTGAGCCTCTACGTCGCCCGGCTGGAGAAACGCCTCGGCGTCGCACTGCTCTACCGCAATACCCGGCGATTCTCGCTGACCGAGGATGGCGAAAGAACCTATGCCAGCGCCAAGGAAATGCTCGCCCTGTACGCGAACACCGTCGGCGATGGGGGTGAAGAGCATTCGGCCCGACTCAAGATATCGGTACCCGCGACCTTCGCGGACAGTCCTTACATGGACGCCATCTCCGCGTTCTCCCATCAGCATCCGGACATTTCACTGACCGTGCTCTGCAGCGACCGGCGCGCCGACCTGGTGGCCGACAGCGTCGACGTCGCCATCCGCGTCGGCTCACTACCCGACAGCAGCCTGAAAGCGAAGCGCATCACCGCGCTGGCACGTACCGTCATCGCCAGCCCGAACCTGCTGCAGCGATATGCCTCGATTTCGCATCCCGGCGAACTCCAGGCCATGCCCTGGATCGGGCTGCTCATGCGCCCGGACCGGCGGACGTTCACGCACACCGACGGCGAGCAGGTAACCATCCGGTATCGCCCCCGCATCAATGTCGACAACGTCAACGCTGCCTACGCGCTTACGAAAAACGGCGTTGGGCTGTCGGCGCCCCCCACGTACCTCGCCCGCGAAGGCATTGCGCGCGGGCTCGTCACCGAAGTTCTGCCCGAGTGGTCGCTGGAACCGCTGGAAGTCTTCGCGGTCTGGCCCGCTAACCTGCCCCGTAGCAGCGTCGCCCACCGCCTCATCGAGCACTTGTGTCGCGAGATGACCCCGGACGCGCAATGAGCAACTCACCCAAGCACGAAGCGCTCGTATAACAGGTAGCAAGCCGTCACCATCAACAGGCCGCCCATGACGGCGTTGAACACCCGCAAGCGCGCTGCCCGGCCTGCCAGTACACCCGACAGCGCACCGCCGAGCAGCGCCCATGCGAAAAGCGAGGCGTAACACACGAAAAAATACATCACGACAAAAATCGTGAGACGCGAGGCACCGGCGGCACCGGTGAAAAGCGACACACCGGAGACACATGCCATCCACGCCTTCGGATTCAGCCATTGCAACATGAACCCGTCCGCGAACCGGGGAACGGCGTCTCTTTCCGTGTCCAGATCCGGCGTCGCGAGCATGATCTTGCCACCCAAATACATCATGAACGCGAAGCCCGCGACCGAAAGCGCATCGAGCACGCCAGCGTGGTTTGTCACCAGCGTCGCCAGACCGAATGCGGACACCACGAGCAGCATCGTGAACCCGACAGTCGCCCCGGAGACGAATCGAAATGCCCGCCAGGCCCCGTAGGTGGCGCCGGTTGATACGCTGATCATATTGACCGGCCCGGGCGAAATGGACATCACCAATGAAAACGTGAACATTGCCAGCAAAACCGCCATACTCATTCACCCCTGCCTGTTTCGGGAACGCGAACCGCGGCGTGTCACCGAAGCAGCGGCAGACTGCCGGTCAGGCCGGTCACAAGCCGTCTTTCGCCGTGCAGGGCGATGCCGGCGTAGTCGATCTCGGCCGCATCCGTGGCCTTCAGGGTCGCGGCGTAATCCTGGTAGGAACCCGTATGGCGGGTGGCGGTCGTGACGTCCACGACCGAAAGTGCCGGCTCATGGGTACCGGCCCGCCTCCGTAACGCTCGCAGCCCCGCCCCATTCGACTTGAGAACCGGCAATGCGACGGTGGTAATGCCACCGTGAAGTTGTCCCGATCCGTCCCGTAGATCCTCACCGATCAATTCGGGATGCAAACGCCCCATACTCATGGCGAGAATCGCTGCGGCATTGGCCAGTATTCCCGGTGCCTGGTCGCCGTCGAGCACGAATACGCATTTTGTCTCCGCCACGGTGCCTCCCGCATCGATGTTTTTCATCGGTAAGTCGATGCAGAAAGCTACCGGGTGGGTGAGCGGGCCTCAATGCAACCGGTTAAAATGCACTTTTCAAAATTGGCGATGCCGGCGCGTCACTGCCGTGAAGCCGGCGGCAGAGCGGGTCCTGCTGGCTTGTCGGGATCACGTTTCCCGGCGCGGACATCGGCCCGGGCGGCGGTAGTTGGCGGCCCGACGTCGCCTGCCTCATCAGTCGCGCCACACGAGCGCCAACCCGGACCGACACGACATCCACGGAACGTGCCTTGGTTGAATCGTCGCCCCGGCGACGGACTGCGGGAAACGCTGAACGTGGAGCACTGGCATTTCGTGACGTCGACAGTTACGCTTTTTGCGCTAAATAACCACAACCTGGGGGTGACAGGGATGCTCATCAGCAATATGGAGCTCGTGCCGGGCAAGCGGGTGGTGCGCCACCTCGGCCTCGTGCAGGGCAGCACCGTGCGGGCCAAGCACGCGGGCCGGGACATCATGGCCGGGTTCAAGAATCTGGTCGGCGGCGAGCTCAAGGGTTATACCGACCTGCTTCAGGATGCACGGGAGAGCGCGCTCGAGCGCCTCAAGGAACAGGCCGAGGAGCTGGGCGCCAACGCCGTGATCAACGTGCGCTTCGCGACGTCGGCGATTACTGCCGGCGCTTCCGAGATCCTCGCCTACGGCAGTGCCGTGGTCGTCGAAGAGCGCTGACGGCGGCCATGATCGACCTGATCATATTCGTCACGCTGCTGGCGATCGGCTTCGGATTCGGCACACTCGCCGAACGCCGTCACTACCGCTCCATCCGTCGTCGCGAGCGCGACTACGGCCACCTGCTCGTGCTGACGGGCATGAACCTGCCGCCAGCGTACATCAACCACGACAGCGAGCTGGTCAAAGGCAACGTGGTCGTCTCCACCGACTACTTCAAGGTCGTCGCAGCGGGGCTGAAACAGCTCATCGGCGGGCGTCTCGGCATGTACGAATCCCTGCTCGACCGCGGCCGGCGTGAAGCGATTCTGCGCATGCAGACGGAAGCGGCGGCACGGGGCGCCGTTGCCGTGGTGAACATGAAGTTCGAGACGAGCCGGCTGTCGGGCAATGCCAAGCGCGGCCTCGGCGCGGTGGAAGTACTCGCCTACGGCACCGCCCTCATGCCACCGCGATGACGCAATGGCCAAGCCATAACCCGCAGCCCTCCGAGGGCATCAACAACCCACGGCGCAGCGCGCTCGGCGAGTTCGCGGTGCTGGCCCTCGGCATCGCCGTGGGCGCTGCCCTCCTCGCGGGACTGCTGGCATTGCTCGCCGGCTGGCTCGCACCCTATATCCCGTTCTCGTGGGAAGAACGGGCGACACGGGCCTTCGCGAGCGACAGCGCCGCCGACAGCGAGGCCGAGACGGCATTGCGCCGCCTCGGCAATCGCCTGGCTGCGGATGCGGAGCTACCCGAAGAGATCCGTCCACGCTTTCACCTGATCGAAAGCCCCATGGCCAACGCCTTCGCCACCTTCGGCGGCCACATCGTGGTCACCTCGGAACTGGTCCGGCAGGTGTCATCGGAGAACGCGCTATCGATGGTCGTGGCCCACGAGATCGCCCACGTGGCGAAGCGCCATCCCATCGCCACCCTCACCCGCACCGCGGTGTTCCAGCTCGTGTGGACAACGGTGGTCGGTGGAGGCAATGCCGACATTGCCGGCATAACCGGGCGGGCCGGGCATGTCACGGGCCTGAGCTTCAATCGCGACATGGAGCGCGCCGCCGACCGCGCCGCGCTCGCCACGCTCCACCGACACTATGGCCATGCCCGTGGTGCCAACGAATTCTTCAAGCACATGGCCGAGCGGCGTGACGAGACCGAATGGCAGTCGTTCTTCGCAAGCCATCCCGCCACACAGGAACGCATTGCCGCCATCGACGAAGCGACGGACGGCGCACGGGAACGCCCGCTCACGCCACTCCCGCCGGCGCTCGAAGACCTGTAACAGGACCCGGTCACGACGCCGCGGTGCCGGTCACCTGCACGGCATGCCCCGCATCCTCGCCACCGGCGACGAGATTGCGCCGCCAGGCTCCACTGCGATAACGGCGCAGCCCCACGGCCGCCTTCACCGCCTCCTCCACGAACGAGGCCAGGAAAACCACCGGCAACGGCCATTGCCACCACAGCCCCATGGCCGCGGCGAGCGGAATGCCCACCCCCCACATGGCCGAGCACTCGGCGATGAGCACGAAGCGGTTGTCACCGCCCGCGCGAAGAATGCCCATGATCAGCGCCATGTTGAGCACTTTGCTCCAGAGGATCAGCCCCAGAACGATCAGCACCCACTCGCCCTGCTCCAGCACGGGAGCAGGCACGCCAGGATAGAACCAGGCCAGCGCGTCGTGAGACAAGGCCATCGCCGCGCCGATGACGATCGCCGCGCCGGGCATCGCCCGTAGCAGCCAGCGCGCGATGGCGTCCGCGGTGTCGAAGCGTTCGGCCCCCAACTCGTTGCCCACCAGAATGGAGCTCGCAATCGCCACGCCAACGAACAGCGCCAGCAATACGCCTTCCAATGGCGCGAGCATGTTGACGACCGCCAGCTCGGTGGTGCCCATGCGTCCGTAGACCACGTTATAGGCGTAGATACCGAAGACCCACAGCGCCTCGTTGATCGCCAGCGGCCATGTGAGCGCCGTGAACCGCCGCCACGAGTCGTGCTCCCCCAACACGGCGTAATCGGCACGCCGGAGCGCCAGCCGCGGGTAAAGCCGGTAGATCACCCACAGGCACAGGGCCAGGTGGACGAAGCGGCCGATCACCGTCGCCCACGCCGCCCCCACGATGCCGAGCGCCGGCAGGCCCCAATGGCCGAAGATCAACAACCAGTTGAAGAACACATTGACGCCGATGGCGCCGGCGCTGATCCAGGTCGGTGCGGAGGTGGCGTGAATGGCCCGCAGTGCCGATTCGAACGGAA
The DNA here is from genome assembly GCF_051195215.1 of Arhodomonas sp. AD133. NCBI lineage: Bacteria > Pseudomonadati > Pseudomonadota > Gammaproteobacteria > Chromatiales > Ectothiorhodospiraceae > Arhodomonas > Arhodomonas sp. AD133. The sequence goes on from NZ_JBNAZM010000032.1 coordinate 27,987, forward strand.
TGACGATCGCCGAGAGCAACACCGTCGGCCCGACGATACGCAGATAGTCCCCAGCGTGGCGGAGCAGCTCGGGATCGCTGGAGGCAAGCGACGGCAATGCCGCCGGCCAGAGCAGGAAAGCCAGTGCCACCGGCGCCATGACGGCGGTGCCCACCGTAATGGCCAGCGCGAACGCGCGGCGCAGGCCGGTGTCGTTGCTGGCACCGACATACTGGGCGCCCAGAATCGTCGCCCCCGTGGCGACACTCACCAGCACGATCACGGTGATGAACATCACCCGCGTGCCCAGCCCCGCCGCCGCCACCTGCAGCGCCCCGATATGGCCGAGCATCAGCACATCGACCAGCCCGAGGAGATTGAACAGCACCATCTGAACGCAGACCGGCAGCGCCAGGCGCAACAAACGCCCCACGAACGTGGCGTCGACGATGACTTCCGACATTCCGCCCTCCATAGCGAACCTGACAAAGCCGGTCCGATACCGTGCAGGTCTCACGCGACAGCGACACCAACCTGACCTACAATCGGCCCGGTATTCCAGAATCAGCCGGAGCGCCCATGCCGGAACCCCCGCTGCTTTTCGTCGACCACCATGGCCGTATCCGCGAACGCCCCGCCCACCGGCCACCGCAATCACGCTCGGGTATCCACGTGGTGCTCACCTGCCATGGGAATCTACTGCTCACGCGACCGCCCGGGGGCACCTGGCTGGAGCTGCCGGGCGGCGGCATCGAAGCCGGCGAGAGCGTGGAAGAAGCGCTGCGACGGGAGCTGCGCGAGGAAGCCGGCGTACACCTGCCCCGGGACTGGCTCGTGGCCGCCGGGGAAACCCGGTTCGCATCGCGCTACTACGCGAGCAGTCGCGACGCCTACTGGCTCTACGACCAGCGCTTCCGCCTGGTACACCTATCGCAGCGCCCGCAACTCGGCACACCCGAGGAAGACGGTCACCAACCCGAATGGGTAGCGATTGCAGCGCTTCACGAGCGCCGCATCCATCACGTTCACCGCCTCGGCGTGGATCGACTGCTGGGCTTGCATGCCGTCGGCGACACCCCCGCGGCAGCCGATGGCGGCGAGGGCACCGCGCGCATGCACGCGCTGAACACCGAGTGAGTGCTCAGCACCGCTCCCGGGCCGCCTCGATCCAGCCGTCCACGCGCTCCCGGGAAATCACGATCTGCCGAGCCTTGAGCTCATGGGTAAGGCGGTCCGGATCGGCCGTGGCCAGATCCTCGAATGAGTGGACCCCCAGGTTCTGAAGCCGCTCCTGCATGGTCTCACCGATGCCCTTGATCACGGTGAGATCGTCCCTGCGCACCACACGCTCGGGATCCAGGCGCTGGGCATCCGCCTCCGTCGGCGGCCGTGGCGGTGCGCTCGCGGGGCGGGCCGACTGCGACTCCGACCTCGGGGTGTCCTCCCGCGGCAACCACCAGAACAGCATATCCACCCAACGCTTGAACATTTCCGCCCACATGGCGACCTCCTTGGGCAACTCCGGAGCCTGTTGATGCAATTCTAATGTCAGATTCAGGCAGTGTCGCGCATCATCAATAACCGTTGCACATGACCGCCGCCTTACAAAGCCCCGACTTTCCGTGTCCGCCGGATTCACCGGCTGCAGCTGGTGTCCTGGAACAAACGTCTGTTCCGGGCTCCCCAATCATCACGACTCGCGTATCCTTGGGGCATCAACGCCCAAAGACGCGAGGCAAGCGTAGACACCCCATGGCCCGCCTGCTGCTCAATCTCCGCCACGTGCCCGACGACGAGCTCGAGGAGATTCGTGAGCTCCTCGACGAGCACCACATCGACTACTACGAGACCGCGCCCAACCGCTGGGGTATCTCCATGGGCGCGATCTGGCTGAAGGACGAGGAACAGTATCCCCAGGCCCGGACACTGCTCACACGCTACGAACATGAACGCCACCAACGCATGCGCGCCGCCCACGACGCCGAACGCGCCCGCGGCGAAGCGGAGACGCTGTGGCACCGGGTACGCCGCCGGCCAGTGGAGACGCTGGTCTACATCGCGGTCGCCGCGCTGGTGATCTATCTCTCCACGAAACCGTTTCTCGACCTGGCCGGCGACTAACCACCGCACAACGGGTCTATCCTGCAGGGAAGCGACGGGCCCGCAATCGCATACCCGCATTAGCGCCAGGGAGACGACGACATGACCCGAATCGTGGCCCTGCCCGGCAGTCTACGCCGGCACTCGTTCAACGCCGCGCTCCTGCGCGCCGCCGCCGAGCTCGTTCCCGATGGCACCGAGCTGGACATCGCCTCGATCGCGGCGATTCCACTCTACGACGGGGACCTGGAAGCCGAACACGGCATCCCCGGACCGGTTGCCGAGCTCAAGGAACGGATCCGCAACGCCGATGGCCTGCTGCTCGCCACGCCTGAATACAACAACGCCATGCCCGGTGTGCTCAAGAACGCCATCGACTGGCTGTCCCGCCCGCCTGCGGACATCCCGGCGGTCTTCGGCAACCGCCCCGTGGCAGTTCTGGGCGCCACGCCCGGCCGCGCCGGCACCATCCTCGCCCAGACCGCCTGGCTGCCGGTGCTGCGCACGCTGCGCATGCGTCCGTGGTTCGGCGGCCGTCTGCAGGTATCACGGGCGGGGGACGTTTTCGACGACGACGGCCGCCTGGTGGACGACGACGTTCGCGAGCAGCTACGCACGTTCGTACGCGGCTTCGCCGAGTTCGCCGGGGCCAGCGGGCCTGCACCAGCGGCAGGGGGCTGATTGCCGCCGGTTCGCATCCGCGCGGCGCGAGGGCCCGAGTACTCCGGAGGCAGCGATGGATATCCGTGAAGGCTTCGTCGGCACGATTGGCGACACGCCCCTGATTCGCCTCGGATGCGCCTCTGACCGTACCGGCTGCGAGATCCTCGCAAAGGCGGAATTTCTCAACCCGGGCGGGTCGGTGAAGGATCGCGCCGCGCTCGGCATCATCCGGGACGCCGAGGCCCGCGGCGTACTTCGCCCCGGCGGCGTGGTCGTCGAAGGCACTGCCGGCAATACCGGCATCGGCCTGGCCCTGGTCGGGAACGCTCGCGGCTACCGCACCGTCATCGTCATCCCGGAAACACAGAGCCAGGAGAAAATCGACATGCTCCGGCTCTGCGGCGCGGAGGTCCGGACCGTGCCCGCCGTGCCGTACAGCGACCCCGGAAACTACGTGCACGTCTCCGAGCGTCTGGCCGACGAAGTCGCCGCCAGCGAGCCCGACGGCGCCATATGGGCGAACCAATTCGACAACACCGCCAACCGCGACATTCACGCGGAAACCACCGGCGCAGAGATCTGGGAGCAGACCGACGGCTGGGTCGACGGCTTCGTCTGCTCCGTGGGCACTGGCGGCACCCTCGCCGGCGTGGCGCAGACGCTGAAGGCCCGCCGGCCCGATGTCGTCACCGCCCTCGCCGATCCCGAGGGATCGGCCCTGTATCACTACGTCAAGCACGGCGAGTGCAAGAGCGAAGGCACCTCGATCACCGAGGGCATCGGCAACAGCCGGGTGACGAGGAACCTCGAGGGTTCCCCCATCGACGAGGCCTACTCCATTCCCGACAGCGAGTCGGTACCGCTGGTCTTCGAGCTGCTTCAGTACGAAGGGCTCTGTGTGGGGGGCTCCAGCGGCGTAAACCTGGCCGGAGCGATTCGCCTAGGCGAGCAGCTGGGTCCCGGTCACGTGATCGTCACGGCACTGTGCGATTCCGGGGTTCGCTACGCTGCCAAGCTCTTCAACCCCCGGTTCCTGCAGGAAAAAGGACTGCCGACGCCCCCGTGGCTCACATAGCCAGCCGGACGCTGCGGCTGCGGAATAATAACCCCGGTACCGCGGGGGGCGGCGTTATCCCGTGCGACACCGCCCCCGCGGCACGCCAAAAGATCAAGAGCGCTCGTAGGCCCCGACGAGCCGGTTCATACCGATGACGTTGGCCTCGATCCGCTCGAGCAATTGCCAAAGCGTAAGGCCCGACGCCAGGTTCGTCTCCACGTCCAGCGCGAGTATCCAGAAATAGTACTGATGCAAGCCGTGACCAGTGGGTGGCATCGGCCCCGAGTACCCGAGATTGCCGGTATCGTTCCAGCCGGTGGTGAACTCGTCGGTACCCTCGGGCAGGCTCGTCACGGACGCCGGCAAGTTGTACAGGACCCAGTGCACGAAGCCATAGGTACCGTTGGGGGACACCAACGGTGCATCCGGATCGTGGCAGATCACCGCATAGCCGCGCGTCCCCCCTGGCGGATTACGCCACTCCATAGGCGGCGAGATATTGTCGCCCTCCCCGGAGAATCGTCTGGGAATGCCGCCGTGGGGCCTGAACGCCGTGCTGGTGAGCTCGATGTCCGACAGTGCGAAACCCATGGGATGCCTCCCGATCCGCTGTTCTCGATGACAACGCGGTCCGTCGGCGCTCCCTCGCCAGCGATGAGCCGGGCCGGTACCTTCAAAGTGTAGTGCCCTCAACTTGGGAAAGGCACTCATCGCCACGCTGTAACAAGCAGCGGCGTCACGCCACCTAGGGAAGCGCTTGCTGATCTTTGCTCGCGGTAACCAGCAGATACTCGTAGATGTATCTGGCCGGCCCACCTGGCTCGCCGCGATTCTCTCGGACCGCGAAGTCGACGAACGCGCGATCGAGCGCGTCGACTTCGTCCGGCCGCCCGGCAAGCTGGCTGTACACCGAGGCGACAGGCCCGAACGTCTCCTTGAAGAAGGCACAGTATGCCTGGGGACTGGCGGCGTACTCGGAGTACTCCCGCCGCACCATCGTCACACGGCGAACCCGGTCGCCGAATAGCTCGCGCACATGGGCCTCACTCCCCCATAGCAGCGGAGGCTCACCGTCCGCCGGCGGTACCGGCAGGTATGGCGCGAAAACCGGAAAGAACTCGCCTGCCAATCCCTCGGGGGTAAAGTTTATCATTCCGATGGTTCCACCGGAGCGGCACACCCGCAGCATCTCATCGGCGACCGCCCGGTGATGGGGCGCGAACATCGCACCTACCGAAGAGGTCACGACGTCGAACTCCCCGTCAGCGAATGGCAATGCCTCGGCGTCGGCCTCGACCCATTCGAGGCTCACGCCACGGGCACGTGCCTCGCGTCGGCCGGCATCGAAGTTCTCCGGCGTGAGATCCGATGCGACCACGTCCGCTCCCGCCTCGGCTGCGCGTATGGCCGTGTTGCCGGTTCCGGCGGCAACGTCCAGCACACGCTGGCCCGGGCCTATGCGGCAGGCGGCGGTCAATACCTCGCCCAGCTCCCAAACCGTACCGGTAGCAAAGCGATGGTAGTCACCTGCCGCCCACATCCCGCGGTGAGCGCGTTTGATCGGGCTCGTATTCAATGCGGCATTCGATTGTGTGGGTGTGACCATGGCAGTCCTCCGCGATGATCGCCGGGTCGCGACGTCACGAATGACGGCGATCGCCGCAGCCCGAATCAGCCCTTCTTTCGCCGTCGTCGGAAGGCGCATGCCCCCAAACTAGCCCGCCAGAAGCTGCGCCGCTTCGCCACGACGGACCATACGGATAACCACAAGGCGATGATCACAATGGGCTATAGGCCCTGCCGCACGGCATAGGCTGCCGCCGCCGAACGAGAAGAAAGGTCGAGTTTGCGCAGGATATTGGTCACGTGACGATGCACGGTATGCGTGCTCACCTCGAGCCGCTCCGCGATCGCGCGGTTGGTCAGTCCCTCGGCGAGAAGGCGCAACACCTCGGTCTCCCTGGGGGTCAGCGCGTGTCTTCCATGCTTGCCATGACTGACGTCACTGGTAACGAGCATGGCCCGGGCCCGCCGTTCGGCGACCACCGCGCCAAGGGGCTTCAGTCTTCCCAACGCTGCCCGGATCTCGACTTCCGCCGCAGCACGACGCCCGAGCGCCGAGAGTACTTCAGCAAGCTCCAGACGCGCTTCCGCGCTCTCGTACGGGGCACCACTGCGCTCGAAACCGTCGACCGCATCCTCGAGCGGCGGCCTCGCCTGGTCGAAAACGCCCATTGCGGCAAGCCGCATGCCCTCGAGGAGCGTGAGCGCGGCGCGCAACGGCGTCGTGTCGACGATACGCGTCACCTCCGCGAGCGCAGTGACCGCCTCACCTGCCGCCTCGTGTGCGCCCTGGCGAATACGCGCACGCGCCAGAACCTGCAATGCCGGCGTTCGCTGCAACCGCCGATGCGCGGGCAGGTTGCGCAGGCAACGTTCAGCGAGCTCCGCGGCCCGGAGCGCATCGCTGCTATCGAGGGCGAGACGGGCGCGAACGAGCTGCGCTGCCGAGTCGCTGCCCGCGCGTTGCAGTAAAGCCTCCGCTTCGTCGACACACCCCTGCCGCCGGCGCAGCTCGGCCAGCAACGCAAGCGTACCTCCCGACATGGCCGGCCTCGAGAGGCGAAAATCTTCCACGGCTGCCTCGAGCAGCATTCCCGCCTCCCGCCAGTCACCACGCCAGAGGCTGATGGTCGCGTACTCGCTGCGGCAGAAAGCGAGCATGTAGCGACTGCCAAAGCGATCGGCGAACGGGCGATGCGATCGCACCATTGGAACGCGCGGGCATAGTCCTGCACGGCGGTACAGGCCGACACCAGAAAGCAGCACGCCCATGCATTGGCGATGGGGATTTCGGCAGTTTCCTCGACGGCGGTGGCGGTCGCCTCGTCCAGTAGACGCATCCCCTCTTGCACGCGGGCACAGGCAACCAACGCCGAACCCGCCAACGCGAGTCCCAGCATCTGGAGATCCGGCACATCGAGACGCCTGCCGAGGGTCACTGCCGTGTCGGCACGCTCGACCACCGTGTCGGTATCGCCATCGCCGTAAGCGATATAGCCTTCCATGAAGGCGAGCCAACCGTGCTCCGCGCGCGTCTCGGTCGTCTCCAGAAGGCGCCGCGCCTTGGCCAACCATCCATTGGCCACCGCGGGGGCACCCCGAAAGTCGAGACTATCCACAGCGAGCCAGATCGCCATACGCGCGGCGTCCACGTCGGCCCCGTGGCATCGGTACAGGCGGTACGCGTTTGCGCGTGCTTCGAAGACCGTATCGGCGTCATCCAGCCACCAGGCCGCCCAGCTCAAACCCTCCTGGCGCTCGGCACTCGGCTCGCCGGTCAACGCCGTCTCGAAGTGTTCTCGTGCCGCTTGCCACTGGCCGCGGGCGAGAGAATCCCAACCCGCTTCAATGGCATTGGGCACTGAAGCCCGGGGCACGTCGGGGAATTCGTTCATGGCGACCTGTCCACCATAGGAAAGCGCCTGAATCATACTAATCTTCTCGGAGGCATTGTCATGCGTCAGAGCGCCAGAGCGGCTCGGGGCAAGGCGCGCTCGCGCCGGCGTGGCTGGGGCGCAACGCCGCGCCGAGCCGCCCTGACGCTCCCTTCGGGCCGGTCTGTGCGCCGCTCGCCGCTTATGTAGCCCAGCTACACCGCGCGCCTCGCGCCTTTCCCCGTCGGCGCATAGACCGGCTGACGCATGACAATCCCTCTGAGAAGATTAGTAAGTATTGCCGCGCCTGACGCACCTGTCAGCCGACCTGACGGGCCATCTTCGGCGCACCCCGGACCGCGGACAAAGCGCGGGATGGCGCCCGCCGGACGCCATCCCCTACCCGAATCCCGGTCCCCGTCGGCGCTCAGTCGAGCCCGACCGGCGCCACGTTCGCGATACGCTCATCGTCACCAGGCGCCTGTTCGGCTCGGCCGAAACCGGTCCCGCCATCAGCCGGGGAGAAGAAACCACGCAGATACTCGGCAAGCGCATCCTGTTCCGTGCCTGTCGGCGCGAAATCCGCCTGCATCGGGTCGTACGCCGGGGCCACATCGTCGGCTGCATTCAAGTCCGTACGATCCGGTGCCGTAAGCCCCTTGAACGGGTAGCCGTCGCCGCAGCTGTCACTGGGCTCGGTGACCGTGGCACTCGGCACGCAACCCGCCAGGAACTGCAGCGTGACCATCCGGAAGCGGCGCGTCGGATCGCCCTGGAGCACTCCGCCGCTCACCACGGTATCGGCGACCATATCGTCGCTCGGGTCCGCGGGCGTGCCGTTGCTATCGAGGATCACAAGCTCTCGGACGCGGCTGCCGCTCGTCGAGGTCGAACGGGTGGTATCGCCGTCGCTGCTGTTGCGCGGAGTGCCATGGGGATCGAAGGTAAAGCGCATCCCCGCGACCTGGGGGAACTGCCCCGGCGTTGCACCGTCAGCCGTGGCCGCCACCGCGTGCTCGAGAATGTCCCGCAGCTCGGCGGCGGTGACGGTGATCAGTGTGAGGCTGTTATTGAAGCGCAGGCTGCCCTCGATGTCGAACTGGGAGATATCCCCCTCGGACTTGCCCGCCGACGGGTTCGCCTGCGGCGGCAGGAACCGGGTGTCGTCGGGATCGTTGCTGCCGGGCGGCACGACCACCTCGCCGATATCCGCACGGATACCGCCACCGTTCTTCAGCGAAATGTTCACGCCCGCTTCCGCTTGGTTCGCATACCAGAGGTTGGCGTCGGCGGTGAGGTTGCCCAGATTGGTCTCCTCGGTGCGCATCTCGCTGCGGCGCCCGTCGAGATACACGCCGGTGCGTCCCATGATATTGCCATCGCGGGCGACGAGAACCTCTCGCAGAGCCTCGGCGATCTCGGAGACGCGGGCGATCGGCGCCCCGCCGACATCCGCGACAACAGCGTCCGTGGACGCCCAAGCACCGTTGTCGGCGGATTCCAGGCTGTCGGTGTCGATGACACCGTCGGCGTCGAAGTCGACGACGAGCCGGCCCAGATAACGATAGTCACCGTCGACGTTGACCACCAGCACCGGCTCCCGGGTCGCGGAGCTGAACACCAGCGGGTAACTGTCCACCGCCGTATCACCCGCACGCAGGACGTCGTTACCGTCGGCGAGCAGTGTGTTCGAGCCGCCGGCGACGATGATATCCACGTCCTCCAGCAAAGGCGCGAGGGCTTTCTCCACCGAGATCTGTTGCATATGCGCCAGCAGCACGACCTTGTCGATCCCCTTGGCAGTCAGCTCATCCACCGACTGCTGGATGACCGCGGCCAAATCCTGCACCGCGCCGGAGTCCGGCTGCACGCCGATATCTCCGGTATTCGTGATGCTCGCCAACTGCGGGGTCGACGCACCCACGATGCCGATGGTCTCACCACCGAGGTCCACCACCGCGCTACCGGCAAGTGCGTTCACTCCATTCTCCGCGGGCTTGCCGTCGGCCTGCACCAGCGGTGCGAGCGCCTCGTCGCCGGAGAAATCGAGATTGGCGGACAGGTAGGGAAACCGCGCGCCGGGATACCCGCCTTCGGCGGTGACGATACCGGCGAATGCCGTGGTTCCTTCGTCGAGGTCATGATTGCCCACGGCCGCGGCATCGAGTCCCATGCCGTTCAGCAATGCGATATCACCTCGGCCGTTGCCAGGTACACCGAGCACGTCCGTGACAGCTCCGTCGGCAGCGGCGAAGTAGCGTGGGCCGGGGATGTAGTTGTCCCCCGAGCTCACGAACAGCGTGTTCTCCGGCATCTGCGAACGGAATTGCGCGAGCAGTGCCGAGAAATTCTCGACGTTATCCAGCGCTTCGGGGGCGCCGTCCATATCCGCCACGTGCAGGAGCTGCAGCGTGTAGCGCTCCTCGGCCGATTCATCGTCATTGTCGCCGTCACCGCTACAAGCAGTGAGCCCCGCTGCGAGTGCCAGGCCAGCCAACCACAGTGGCAGTTTGCGCATGTCGTGCTCCGTCGCGTTGTCATGGATTGAGGGTCACGAAACGCGCGGGAGCTTAGTGGTATCAGGAGAAAGGTTGATTAGGACGAGATGACGGCTGCGTGACGGATCGCTGACCCGCTGCCCGCAAGCGCGCTGACGAGCGGCGCCCGGAGGGCGTCGTTGTGCGCCTCTGAGGCATTGCAAACCTTGTCGCACGGTTAGTACGCCTCTCTGAGAGGGTCAATGGTTCCGCAGATACCGCGAGACGATTTTCTCCTCCCGAATCAATCCTTGTGGCCGGAACAGCACGATGGCAGCGAGCATCAGCGCCACAAGCATCCAGCGGAAATAGGCCGCCCGCCGCGGCAAATCGTCGGAGATCAGCGCAAGCAGCGGCTCGATCGCGCTGGTGAGAAATGCGGTGCCGCTCCACACGCCCCAGACGATGAAACCGCCGATGATGGCGCCCCGGTTGTTACCGCTACCGCCAAGCATGAGCATCACCCAGACGAGGAACGTGGCGAACAGCGCGTGGAAGTGGCTGTAATCGATGGTCACGACATAGTGCGCGTAGAGTGCGCCCGCAATGCCCATGATCACCGCGCCCACCACGAAGGACTGGATGCGCACGTAGGTGATCGGCTTCCCGTTCATGGCCGCGGATGCCTCCTCGTCGCGTACCGCCCGCAACATCCGTCCCCAGGGCGAACGGCACGCGCGTTCGATGACGAAGTACACCACCGCCAGGAACAGCGAGATGATCACCAGGTAGAACAGCGTATAGTCCCGCGGCGTCAGCGGCGACAGCACCGCGGTGGCCCACTGCGGCAGCCAGGCACAACCCTGGGCCTCCACCAGGCAGTGCAGCGGTTGCGGAATGCCACGCAACGGCTGCGGGCCGTTGGCCAGCCAGCGCTCGTTCTGGAAGATCAGGCGTATGATCTCCGCGACGCCGATGGTGGCGATGGCGAGAAAATCCATGCGCAGCCGCAGCACCGGCACGGCGACCAGGAACGCGACCACTGCGCTGATGATCGCGGCGGTGGCCACGCCAACGAGGAACGGCATATCCAGCCCGAAGGCCATCTGCGTGTACTGTGCCGCGACGCCGGTCGGCGCCTCGATGGTCATCAGCGCGGAAGTGAACGCGCCGATGGCGAAAAACCCGGCGACACCGAAGTTCAGGTGCCCCGTGTAGCCCCATTGCGTGTTCAGGCCGAGGCTCAGCAGCGCGTACACACACCCCATGGTGGCGAACGAAGCGACGTAGGCGAGTATACCGCTCGGAAGCCAGGCAGTCGCGGCGAAGGCGACTGCGACGCCACCCACCACCGCCACCGGCAGCCGCCACCTGCGTGCGGGCAGCAGCAGCATGAGCAGCAGAATGGCAGGAATGATCAGCAGCACGGCCTTGATGACGCTCAGCTCGTTCATGGCGTCAGCCTCCCCGCCCGAACAGGCCTTGTGGACGCACCAGCAGCACGATCACCATGAGCACGAACGCCACCGCGGGCCCGTAGGTGGGGTCGAGAAACGCCGTGGAGACCTGGTGGGCGATGCCGATGATCAACGCCCCCGCAAGCGCTCCGTAGGGGTTGCCGATTCCGCCCATGATGGCCGCGGCAAACATGGGCAACAGCAGCCAGAACCCCATTTCCGGCCGCAACTGGGAGGAAAGCCCGTACATGGTACCGGCCGCGGCGGCCAGCGCTCCGCCGATGAGCCAGGTCCACGCGATTACGCGCTCGGTGTTGATACCGCGTACCTGGGCGAGCTCCGGGTTGTCCGCCGTGGCGCGCATCGCCTTGCCGATACGCGTTCGCTCCAGCAGCACGTAAACGCCGAGCATGAACGCGAACGCGAGCACGAGAATGAACAGCTGATCGGCGCGCACGCGGATATTCAGCGGCAGCGCCAGCGCCGGATTCGCCCGCCCGGGGTAGTAGAAATGGAAATCCGGCCCCCACGCGATGTAGATGACGCTGCGCAGAAAGAAGGCCATCGCCAGCGAGGCCATGGCGAAGAGCACCAAGTGGGCATTCTGCCGGCGCAGCCGGCGGTAGACGACCCGGTCCACCGCCAGGCCCACTAGCCCCACCAGCGGCATGGAAAGCACGAGCGCTAGTGGAAACTCCCAGCCGAACGACAGCGGGCGCAACGGCTCTCCCTGTGGCAGCCAGGCGAGAAACGCGAAGGTGAAGTAGGCGCCGAAGGTCACCAGCGCGCCATGGGAGAAGTTGGGGAACTTGAGCACGCCATAGACCAGGGTAAGGCCGATGCTGCCGAGGCCGATGATCCCGCCGAGCATGATCCCCCAGGCAGCCAGCGACAGCAGCCGCGAACCGCCGACGCCCTGGACGCGGGCGAGCACGAACAGCGCCACCAGAACGACAGCGACGGAGACGAGCAGGAAGGTGCGTGTCTGCACCACGTCGCGTACGTGCTCGCCAAACCGTTTGTCGCGCTTGACCGGTGGCCGCTCGATGCCGTCGCTCACGCTCATGCTACCCCCCCAGGTACAGCCGGCCCACTTCGGGATCGTTGAGCAATCGCTCGCCGGGTCCGTCCACCCGGTTCTGTCCGCTCGCCAGCACATAGCCACGCGTGGCCATCTGCAGCGACTTGCGCGCGTTTTGCTCCACCATCAGCACCGCCAGGCCGGTCTCGTTGATGCGGCGGATGTTGTCGAATATCTCGTCGACGAGCTTCGGGGACAGCCCTGCGGAGGGCTCGTCGAGCAGCAGCAGCTCGGGCTCGAGCATCAAGGCGCTGCCGATGGCCACCATCTGGCGCTCGCCGCCGGACATCTTCCCGGCGCGCTGGCGCCGGCGTTCGCGCAGCTTGGGGAATAGCTCATAGACGCGCTCCTTGCGCTCGGGCAGCTCGCGCTCGTCGAGCAGGTAGCCGCCCATCTCCAGGTTCTCCTCCACGGTCAGCTGCACGAAGACATTGGCCACCTGGGGCACGTAGCACATGCCTTCCTTGACGATCTCGTAGGGCGAACGCCTCGCGATGTCGCGTCCACGGAACTGGATGGTCCCCGCCTTCGGATGCACCAGCCCGAAGACCGTTTTCATCAACGTGGACTTGCCCGCGCCATTGGGTCCGATCAGGGAGACGATCTCGCCGTCGTTCACTTCCAGACGCACATCGTGGAGGATCTCGGTGTCGCCGTAGCCGGCGGTCACGCCCTCAGCCTTCAGCAACGGCATACTGCCCACCCAGATACGCTTCGAGCACCCTCGGATCGTTGCGCACCTCGTCCGGGGAACCACTCATGAGCTGACGCCCCTCGCTCATCACGATCACCGGATCGCACAGCGACATGATCATGTCCATGTCATGCTCGATAACGAGGAACGTAATGCCGCGCTCGCGATTGAGGTAGCGGATATTGTCGGTCAGCCGATGCATGAGCGTCGGATTCACCCCGGCACCCGGCTCGTCGAGCAACACCAGCGTCGGGTCCGTCATGAGCGTACGCGCGAGCTCCAGCAGCTTCTTCTGTCCGCCGGAGAGATTGCGGGCGTACTCGTCGCGCAGGTGCGCGAGCTCCACGAACTCGAGCACTTCCAGCGCCTTCGCGCGGTTCTCCTGCTCCTGGCGGCGTACCGCACCGGGACGCAACCACGCACTCATCAACCGCTCGCCCTGCTGCCCGCCGGGCACGAGCATGAGGTTCTCGAGCACCGACATGCTGGCGTGCTCCCGGGGAATCTGGAAGGTCCTGCAGAGCCCATGACGGAAAATACGGTGCGGCGGAAGGTTGGTGATATCCCGGCCATTGAAGACCACGCGCCCACCCTGGGCGAGATAGAAACCGGTCACCACGTTGAACAGCGTCGTCTTGCCGGCGCCGTTGGGACCAATCAGGCCAGTGATCGTGTCCTCCCTGACCACCAGATCCGCGCCGTCGAGCGCCCGGAGACTGTCGAACTCGCGCACGAGGCCCTGGACCTCGAGCAGGATCCGGCCTCCGGGGGGGGCCGCCCCCCGGCCGGCGTCGTCCATCTCGTTTTCCGTGCTCACCATGCCCTCTCCCAACAAGCCACCGTCTCTGAACGTAGCAACCGGTTCGCACCCTGTCGACGAATGGCGCGCATTTGCCTTTGCGATTGTCGGTGAACGCGTAGCGTCTACACTGCTTTTTGGGCACCACGACTGAAATCCGTATCGCGTTGGGTACACGAGGTGTCCGCACGGCAGCCGAAAGACGCAGGAGGGAACAATGACAACCACCCCAACACGCGGCTCCCGACGCACGCCCGCGGTGGCTTCGGCCGCCCTCGGCCTATGCGCCCTGGGGGCATTGCTGCTCCCGCTGGGCGCGAGCGCACAGGACGCTCCACCGGCCATCAAGGTCGGCCAGATCGCACCGTTCACCGGCGCCGGCGCGGAGTTCGGCGAGTTCTACCGTGACGGCGCCGCACTCGGTGTCGAGCACATCAATGCCGCCACCGAGGAGGTACTCGGTGGGCCGGTGATCGCCGAACACCTGAGCGAGGATTCCAATACGCTGCCCACCCCGGCGATCGAGGCGGCACGCCAGCTTGTGGAAGTCGAGGGTGTCTCCGCGATCATCGGTGGCTGGTCCAGCGGCGTGACGGTCGCCGTCGCCACTTCCGTGACGATTCCCTCGGAGGTGCTGCAGATCTCCAACGGATCCACATCGCCGCTGATCTCCATTCTGCCCGAGGACCGGGACTCGGACATGCTCTTCCGCACCACCGCCTCCGATGCCCTGCAGGGCGTGGTGGCCGCCCAGCTCGCCCGCGGCGAGATCTTCGATGACTACAGCTTCGACACCGCGTCGACGATCTTCGTCAACAACCCTTACGGGCAAGGCCTCTCGAACGCTTTCTCGCGGGCATTCCAGGAGCGCGGCGGTACGGTGTACGCGCAGGTGCCGCACCCCGAGGAACCGCAGCCGACTTACACGTCACAACTCGCCCAGGCCTTCCAGGGCGACCCGGAGCTGCTGTTCGCCTCGAGCTATCCCGGCCACAGCGCCACGTTCCTGCAGGAGGCCCGTGACATTTTCGATCACACCGGCTGGCAGTTCGTCGATGGTAACCGCTCCCGGGAGGTGATCGACGCCGTCGGCGCCGACGACCTGGAGGGCATGATCGGCACCGCTCCCGGGCAGGATCCCAGCATTCCCGGATTCAAGAACTTCTCCAGCGCCTTCAAGGACGCCTACGGCCACGACCGGATCCCGCCGTTCACGGAATCGGCTTACGATGCCGCGATGCTGATCGGGCTCGCTGCGGTGAAAGCGATCGCCGACGGTCAGGAAAGCGCCGACGCTATCACCGGCACCGTGCTTCGCGACCGGCTGCGCGATGTGGCCAATCCGCCCGGCAAGGAGATCATCGCCGGCGACGCCGATAGCATCGCCGCCGGTGTCGAGGCGATCATGGACGGCGAGGACGTCGCCTACTCGGGCGCCGCCGGCCCCGCCGACTTCGACGACAACGGCGACGTGATCACGCCCATCGCCATCTGGAAATACACCGGTGGCGACACCGAGACCATACAGATCCAGGCACCAAGCGATATTCCCGCAGAATAAGTACGGGACATAGCGACCGCCATTTCAGCACAGAGCCCGGACGGGACCTTACCCGTCCGGGTTTTCCCGTCGATCACCCCGACTATGGTTATGGGAAGGAATGCACTAATGGGGTGACGCCCGATGGCGCCGCATCGGTATCGGCTGATTCGCGCATGAACCGCCGTGATCGACTCTGGCGTTGGTATCTCGCCGCGCAGGCAGTGATCGCACCGACGGGTGTGGCCGTGCTGGTCTACCTGCTCGTGCAGGCTCTACCGTTCGTGCGCGTCAGCGACGTGGCCGCCCCCCTGCTCCTGTCCTGCCTCGTGGCGGCAGCGGGTTACGCGGCATTCGGTCTGCGCCTCGGCTGGGTGCTGGACGCATTCTCACTCAAGATGCCCTGGCCGAGCGTGTGGCGCATCCACCTGACGTCGCTGTTCTACTATTTCTTCCTGCCCGCGGGGGTCGGCTACGATCTCTCCAAAGGTGCGAAAATAGCTGCCCGGACACGTCAGGTGCGTAAACGCCGCATCGCCAGCGCCGTGCTCGGCGAACGCCTGGTAGGCGGAGCCGGCGTTTACGTGCTGTTGCTCGGTGCCTGGCCGTTCATCGAGTTCGGCGACGGCTCGCGCGTTCAGGCATTCATGCCCGCTCGCTGGGTCTGGCCGAGCCTGGTCGCCGCTACTGTCATCGGGGTCATCGCGCTCGTTCACTGGGCCCGGCGACGTGGTGCCACCGCGATCCGGCCGCTGCTCATCGCCGTGAGCGTCTCTGCCGGTGCGCATCTGATCGTTGCAACCGCCGTGTGGCTCGTCGCCTCCGCCCTCGTGCTGCCGATCAGCCTGGCCGATGTGGTCGCCGCCATGGCCGCCACGCTGCTATTCCAGCTGGTGCCGGTAAATCTCGTGGGGGTGAGCCTGGGCGAAGTCGCGGCCGTGGCCGTCTACCTCGCGCTCGGTCTGGAACGCCCGGAAGCACTGCTGCTGGCGACCGTCGCCTACGCCCACCGCCTGGTGATCGCGGTAGTGGGTGGCTTTCTCGAGGGCATCGGTGCCGCGCGGGGACTGCTCCACGGACGCCTCTCCCGTCCGCGCCTGGGGCACGACTGACGCCAGCGGCCCCGGATCGCCAGCCCGGGCCGTGCCGGTTTATGGTCGGATCCGGCGAATCACGACCGGAGCACCCGCATGAACCAAGGCAACCTCTTCGACGACGTATCCAACGAGCTCGCGGAAGAGCGCTTCGATGCCCTGGCCAGTGGCACCGGTGCACACATCGAGCGCATCGTCTCCACGGGGCAGACGACACCGGCCGGCCAATGGTACGACCAGAATCGGGCCGAGTGGGTGGTGCTGCTTCAGGGCGCCGCACACCTGCTCTTCGAGGGCGACACCGCCCCCGTCGAGCTGGCTCCGGGTGACTGGGTGGAAATTCCCGCCCATTGCCGTCATCGCGTCGTTTGGACGCCGCCGGACCGGACCAGCGTCTGGCTCGCCGTGCACTACGACAGCACTCACCTATAGTGAGCGGTAGGCCTGCCCGCAGCCGAAGGAGGCGACCATGACGACTGACGTGTTCAAGGTCATCGAGCTCGCCGGCCAGTCCGGCACCGGTATCGAGGACGCGATTCAGAATGCGCTCAAACGGGCGAATACGAGCATTCATCACATCCGGTGGTTCGAAGTGGTCGAGACACGGGGCCACGTGGAGAACGGCAACGTCTCGCAATGGCAGGTTGTGCTGAAAGTGGGATTCGGCCTTGAATGAGTGACCACGGCGCCGCCCGTTACGGCGGCGCCCCGGCAAACGTCAGCCCACCACCTCGTCCATGTGATCGTCGATCCACAACACGCGGTCGGAGCGCGCCTGCAAGTCCGTGGATACACCCGCGGAGAAGACCGCGAGCTCGATTTCCTTGCCGCTCTCCGCCAGGTGATCCACCGCATCCACCAGATCACCGTCCCCCGAAGACAGCACCAGGGTGTCGTAGCGCTCCTTGTGCACCAGGGCGAGCGTCGCTAGGCCGACGTCCACGCCCATCTGGCGCTGGTTGATCAGGTTGTGATCGCCCCCGCCGTGAGGACACTGCAAATCGACCTTGGCGCCGCAGTCCACGCAATAAGCATTGCGCACGCGCTCGTTTTTCAATCCGTAGAGCTTGACCATCAGATTGGGGCCGATCGGTGCGGCGCTCTGCAGCCATCCGTGAAAGCGATCGCGCGCTTCGTGGGCCTCGTTCTGCACACTGTTGAGATAATAGCCGCGCCATATGTCACCGAACCGCTGCTCGATGAGATGGCGGAGCTTGAGGTAGTCGACCCGTCGATTGGGCCCGAAAAGCTGCAGATTGATGGCGTGGATGTAGCTTGCGTCAATCAGCCAAAGGCGTTTCAAGTTATAAACCAATGTCGGAAATGGATTACGTAGCCTACCGCAACCGGGCCGGACGGGGCAGCCGGTGGTATCGGAATCCGTGAAACAAGTCCGACGGCCGAGGCGCCGCCGGCACTCATGTACCGCCGCTGTACCGGTGTCCGGTTCCCGGACACTAGGCGATGCTGTCGACCACCCCGCCGTCGACGCGGAGAGCAGCACCGGTAGTCGCGGATGACAGCGGCGAGGCGACATAGACCGCCAGGTTGGCCACCTCGTCCACGGTCGCGGCCCGGCGGATGATCGAGCTCGGGCGCTTCGCCTTGACGAAGTCCGCTGCCACTTCCTCCAACGACCGGCCGGTCCGCTCCTGTTCCGCCTGCAGCATTCCCGCGACACCCTCGGACAGCGTCGGCCCCGGCAGGATCGCGTTCACCGTCACGCCGGTGCCGGCCATCC
This sequence comes from Arhodomonas sp. AD133, assembly GCF_051195215.1. NCBI lineage: Bacteria > Pseudomonadati > Pseudomonadota > Gammaproteobacteria > Chromatiales > Ectothiorhodospiraceae > Arhodomonas > Arhodomonas sp. AD133. The sequence continues at coordinate 46,106 of NZ_JBNAZM010000032.1, forward strand.
GTTTCGCCAGCCCCCGCGAAAGCGCGAGATCGGCGGTCTTGGTGACACCGTAGTGCACCATGTCCTCGGGTATGTTGAGACCCGATTCCGAGGACAGGAAGAGCACTCGCCCCCACCCGCGTGCCTCCATGCCCGGCAGATAGGCCCGGGCCAGGCGCACGCCGGACATGACGTTCACGTCGAAGTAACGTTCCCAGACATCGTCCGGCGTCTCGAAGAAATCCTGTGGCCCGAAAATGCCCGCGTTGTTCACGAGAACGTCGGCGTCCGGCTGGGCGTCCACGAGCGCCGCACAGCCCTCGGCGGTCCCCACATCCGCGGCGACGCCCGCCACGTTGGCCCCCGGCACGCGTTCGCTCAGGCGCGACACCGCCTCGTCCACGCGGCCCCGGTCCCGCCCGTTCAGCACCACGTGCGCGCCGACCTCCGCGAGCCCCATGGCGATGGCGAAGCCGATGCCACCGGTGGATCCGGTCACGACGGCGGTTCTAGCGGTCAGATCGATCTGCATGGTCAAACTCCCTGGTAGCCAGTGCCCACCAACAGGGCACACGATACACCGATGTACGACATGCAAGGCGTTGGGGTGAATATTGCGCAGACAAGGGTCTCACTTCCCGGCGGCGGTCACGCTATGCTGACGGACGAGTCGCTGCCCGATCGCTCCGCGGACGTAGCGCCCCGATGACAGGACGATTCTTGCGCCAGCACCCATTGACGATCGCCGCGGCCATCGCCATGGCATCTGTGCTGGGTTCGGTGGCGTGGCTGTGGCTGCGCGACGAGGAGAAGCCCCCGGCCCGGCCGGTGAGGGCTTCGATTCTGCTGGAAACGCTTCAGCCTGTCGCCGAGGCGTTTCCGCCTCCGGACAACGCACCGCTGGCCTGGCCACGCGACCACGGCCCGCACTTCGACCAGTTCACCGAGTACTGGCTGGTCGCCGGTCGAGTGACCGATGGGGAACAACGTGAGTACGGTCTTCAGCTCCTGCTCTCCAGGGCAGCCCTGCAGCGCGGGCCGGTCGAGCGCAAGTCGGCCTGGGCCCCACGCGCCGTCTATGCGGCGCAGATGGGGGTGACCAGCGCGAGCGGTGCCCAACACGCCAGCCAGCGCCTGAGCCGGGACGCACTCGGTCTCAGTGGCGCCGGTGCCCGGCCACCACGGGTATGGCTGAACGACTGGCACATCACGTTCGCACCGGCGGGCACGGCAACCCTTCTCGCCGGTGATGATGCGGCAGAGCTCGATCTGGAATTGCGACTGCCGCCGGCGGTGCCGGTGGCCGTCGAAGGCCCGGGTTATCGAGGCTACTGGCAACCCGGGATCGCGGCAACCGGGGAGATCACGATCTCCGGTACGACGCATGCCGTGAGCGGCAACGTGTTCCTCGACCATCTCTGGGGCCGCAGCCTGCCGTTCGGCCGCGGGCAACTCCGACTCACCAGGCTATGGCTGGAGCGTGACGACGGCGACGCCCTGCGATGCCGCCAGCTTCGGCGGCGCGCCGGCACCGGTACGCCGCTCGGTCAATGCCTGGTCAGGCGCGCCGATGGCTCGGTCACGGTACTGGAGCGGAATGCATTCGATCTGACGCCCGCCCCGGATGCCGATGACGGGGGCGGCTATCCACTGAGCTGGCGGTTACGCTTAGGCGACGACGATCCGCCGCTCACCCTGCGACCGCTGGCGGGCGCATCCGGTCTGCCACCCTGGCCACCTTGGCGTGGCACCATGCAGGCGAGAGGCGGCAACGAGGTTTGGGGCGTGCTGGAGATGAGCAACTTCTGAGGATGCCACGCAAGGGGTGATACGCAATGACGCACACGACGCGCGCAACGCGAGCCGCCGCCGGCACGGCGCTCGCCGCCGCGGTGGCGACGGCCGGTTGCGACGACCCGGATTCCACCCCCGCCCGCCTGGGCGAGGCCGGCCCGGTACCGGCCACCCAACAGGGCGACGGCGATCCGCGGAAAGGCTACGAGATCATCGTCAATCGTGGCTATGTCACCTGCGGCATGCCCTATGACGCCTACGCCGCGAGCCGGGACACGAGCCCAGTGGAACAACGGCTGCCCGGACGCACCGGGCGCAACGCACAGCTTCCCTACCACCTCAACGCCACCGAGAGAGACGGGGCGGAGCTGGTGGTCACCAACTGTCTCACCTGCCACGGTGCCACCTTCGACGGGGAACTGATCGTGGGGCTCGGCAACGAATTTCGCGACTTCACGTCTGACCCCGCCGCCCAGGCGGAAAGCCTGGGCCTGTACGTCGAGAACGGCCCGGGGGCGCAGGCCTGGCAACGCTGGGCGGACCGCATTGCCGCCATCGCCCCGTACATGCGTACCGACACCATCGGCGTCAATCCGGCCCCCAACGTCACCATGGCGCTCATGGCCCATCGCGACCCGGAGACACTGCAATGGCACGAGGAGCCGCGTCTGGAACCGCCCCCGCAAGACCCATTGCCAGTGAGTGTGCCGCCCTGGTGGCGCATGCAGAAAAAGCACGCCATGTTCTACCACGGTGCCGGCCGTGGCGATCACGCCGCCTATATGATGCTGAAGTCGCTGGTGTGCACCGACGACGTGGAGCAAGCGCGCGAGATCCGTGAGTGGTTCACCCACGTGCGTGCCTACATCGCGAGCCTGGAACCGCCGGACTATCCGTACACCATCGATCCCGCGCTGGCGACGCGCGGCAAAGCGGTGTTCCAGCGTGCATGCGCCGGCTGCCACGGCCGCTACGACGGGGATGAACCTTATCCCAACCTCATCATTCCCCTGGAGGAAATCGGCACCGACCCCGCCTACGCCCGGCAGGCGGTGAAGGCCGAGCGGTTCATCCGGTGGTTCAACCGTTCCTACTACGGCCAGCACGCAGAAGCCCGGCCCGCACCGGGTTACGTGGCGCCACCGCTCGACGGTGTCTGGGCGACCGCGCCGTACCTTCACAACGGCTCCGTGCCGACCATCGCGGCACTACTCGACAGCGACCGCCGCCCCACCTACTGGCGCCACCACCTGGCACCGCGTGAGTACGATCCCGACACGCTCGGCTGGCGACACGAGCGCCTGGGCCACGGCAAGGACGGCGCCGCCGACGAGCAGGCGGCAAAGCGCATCTACGACACAACCCGCCACGGCTACGGCAACGCGGGCCATACCTATGGTGACGGTCTCGCCGACGGCGAGCGGCGCGCCGTTGTGGAATACCTCAAGACGCTCTGAGCACGATGCCGGCATCCGCCCGGCGAACCGCTTCCCGCGTCAATCGGCCGCCTGCCGGGAGAGACGGCTGATCTGTGCCGACCAGCTCGCGTGAGCGACGACGGCGCCGACGCCGAAGACGATCAACGGTGCCGGACCGCCCGATTGCGGGCTGGCGAGGCCATCGCGTATGAGCCAGATGGTCAGAGCGCCGACGGTCATTACCACGACGCTCACCACGGCCCGACTCAACGCCGGCCTCGCAGGAACCGCGAGGGGACCGGCGACCATGATGAACGCGGCGAGCGTACCTACCCAGACACCAGTGAGGAAGTCGCCCACCAGACCGCCTGCGGTCAGCCACATGATCGGGGTTATCAGCGCCGCCGCGCACAAAGTCGCCCCCGCCAGGCGTTTTCGCATCTCCCTGCTGTCGATTTCACTGCGGCTCGCCATGTCCTCTCCTCCTCGTGGCGGTCAGGCTGCCCCCGAGCCCATCCGCGACAATGATTATCCGGTGGTATCGCCACCGACATGGGCGACGATTTCGCGCACCAGCGGCTTCATGAAATAACTGTTCTCCGGCATGAGCGCCGGCGGAAAACCGTATTCACGCAGTGTTTGCGCAACCACCGGCCCCACTGCCGCGATGACCGTTCGCCCGAGCCCCGCCTCCAGCGCGTCACGGCGGGCCGTGGCGGTGGCGCAATCGAACAGGCGCGTCACCTGTGTCTTGCTCGTGAAGGCCATGACATGGACGCGCGCCTCCGCGATGCCATCGATGAGCGCGGCAACGTCCGAATCCTCCGCCGCCGGGGTGTAGACGTAAGGGGCGACCGTGAGCGCTGTCGCACCGCGGCGTTGCAGATACTCGACCAGCCTGGGATTGGGGTCGCCGTAGAGCTGAACGCCCACGCGCCGTCCGTCGAGGGTCTCGCGGTCGAGGGTCGCCATCACACCGTCGGTGGTGGGCTCGTCGGCCAGGACGTCCGGGCGGAGATCCAGCTCGCGCAGTGCGCGCCCGGGCTTCGGCCCACGGGTGAGCTTGCGCGTTTGAGCGAGCAGGGTGACGAAGTCATCGCGCCGGCCGGCATGCTCGGCGAATCCAACGAGCCGCCGCAGCCCCTCGCCGGTGAGCAGCACGAGCCAGTCCAGACCGTTGTCGATCGCCTCGTCGAGCCAGTGCTCGACCCCGGCCCGATCCGACGTATCCGCAATCCCCACCAGCGGACAACGCCACGCCCGCGCCCCCCTTTCCTCGAGCATACGAGCGAACAAATCGAGCTGTCGCGTCTCCGGCAACGCTACCGTGACACCATCCAAAGGGGCATCCATCCACCCACCTCACCGTTTCGATCAGTCGTCGATCATGGTAACCCGGGCACGGGCGTTGTCACTTCCCGGCGTCGTTGCCGCGAATGCGCGGTCGGGCATTGCAGGGCAGAGCGCATGGACTACGTTTGGAAGAGAATCTTTGCCAGCCGGGCAAAGGCCCGTCCACGCCTGGCAGGCAGCCGACCACAACCACAACAAGGACCGGTCAGGCACGGATCGCCCTCCTCGATAGCGCGGCCACAACAACAATTCCCGCGACGGTCTCAGAGCCCGGGAGGGACGCATGGCCAACGATAACCTCGAGCTGAACAATCCGGACCCGAGCCTCTACAACGCCGACCTGGCGCCAACCCGGAAGGACGCACGAACCTGGGGCTGGTTCGAGATCTTCAACGTCTGGGCAAACGACATCCAGAGTCTGTTCGGCTACACGCTGGCGGCGTCGCTGTTCATCACCTACGGCCTGAACGGCTGGGCGGTGATGGCGGCGATCATCCTCGCCGGCTTCGTGATCATGGTGCTGGTCAATCTCTCCGGCAGCCCCAGCGTACGCTACGGCATTCCGTTCCCCGTCATGGCGCGTGTGAGCATGGGCGTGCGCGGCGCCAACTTCCCCGCCATGCTGCGGGCGATCGTGGCGATCTTCTGGTACGGGGTGCAGACCTACTTCGCCTCCACGGCGGTGGCGCTGCTCATCAATTCCGTGTTCGGCACCGGCGGCGGCGCGACGTTTCTCGGGATGACCGGTATCGACTGGTTGTCATTCGTGGTCGTGTGGCTGATCCAGATCGCGATCTTCTGGCGCGGCATCGAATGGGTGCGGCGTTTTCTCAACTGGGCCGGCCCGCTGGTCTACGCCGTAATGCTCGTGCTCATGGGGATAATCTGGTATCAGGCGGGTAACGAGCTCCTGCCGGCCGTAGGCGAGATCTTCAGCGGCACCGGCACTTACGAGGGCGGACCGGTGTCGGCATTTCTCGCGATCACCGGCACCATGATCGCCTACTTTGCCGCGGTGGTGATCAACTACGGCGACTTCTCCCGCTTTGTGCGTAGCGAGAAGGAAATGGTCATCGGCAATTTCCTCGGACTGCCGCTCAACGTGGCGTTCTTTTCGTTCATCGCGCTGTTCATCACCGCTGGCACCGTGGTGCTGTTCGGCGAGCGGCTCACGAACCCCACGGACATCATCGAGCGCGTGGACAACGTCGCGCTGACGGTGATCGCGGCGATCATCTTCTTCGCCGCGACGGTGGGCATCAATCTGGTGGCGAATTTCGTGCCCCCGGCCTATGACCTCGCGAACCTCATTCCCAGCAAAATCGACTTCCGCATCGGCGGGTTGATCACCGCCATCATCGCATTCTTCATTGGCGGCCTGTGGGTGGCGGTCATCAGCCGCATCGGGATCGCCGGCTTCGTGAATACGCTCGGGGCGGTGCTCGCCCCGTTCTACGGCATCATCGTCGCCGACTACTACGTGGTTAAGCGGCGCCGGGTGGACGTTCAGGCACTCTTCTCCGCCGATCCGGACGATATCTATCACTACGTCAGAGGCTGGAACCGCAACGCACTGATCGCGTTCGCGCTGTCGGCGGTCTTCTCCATCGCCTCCGTGTGGGTGCCGGCACTGGAGGCGCTTGCCGGCTATGCGTGGGTGATCGGTGCCGCACTCGGTGCGGTGATCTACTACGCGCTCATGGGCCGGCAACCGGCACCGGCCACGGCCTAGCGGTGGCTTCCGGGCGATCGTCCACGGGGCGTCCTGCCGGCGCCTCCGTGGCATAGCGGTTGCCACGTATAGCGGGGCGCTCACGGCGTCTGGTTAGTTAGACTACGAGTCGACAGCCGAGCGCAAGGAGCCACGATGGCAGACGCCGCCTCCACGAAGAAGCCCCTGCTGGACCCGCGCAAGTTCCGTCACCCCGATGCCACGGCGGACGGCGAAGCACGTGCCGGGGTGACGCTCACCCGGCTCGAGACCCTGTGGTTCAACACGGGCACACTGTGCAACCTCACCTGCCGCAACTGCTACATCGAGTCCTCGCCCCGCAACGACAGCCTCGTTTACATAACGCTGGAGGAGGTCTGCGACTATCTCGACGAGATCGAACGCGAACGCCTTGGCACCCGCGAGATCGGTTTCACCGGCGGCGAGCCTTTCATGAACCCGGATATGCCGGCCGTGCTCGAGGCCGTGCTGTCGAGGGGATTCGAAGCCCTGGTGCTCACCAACGCCATGAAGCCGATGATGAAGGTGCGCTCGCGGCTACTGGCCCTTCGCGAGCGCTACGGCAACCGGCTCACCGTACGCGTGTCCATCGATCACTATTCCAGGGGCGTGCACGAGCTCGAACGCGGCCGCAAGTCCTGGCAGCCGACGATCGAAGGCCTTCACTGGCTCACCCGCAATGGCTTCAACGTGGACATCGCCGGGCGGCTTTTCTCCGGCGAAGCCGAGACGACCGTGCGTGACGGCTTCGCCCGGCTTTTCGATCGCGAGGCCATCGACCTCGATGCCCATGACCCCGTCACCCTCGTGCTTTTCCCGGAGATGGACGCAAGCCTCGACGTTCCCGAAATCAGCGAAGGGTGTTGGGAGAAGGTGGGCACCACGCCGAACGCGATGATGTGCGCGAGCTCGCGCATGGTGGTCAAGCGCAAGGGCGAGGAACGGCCGGTGATCGTTGCGTGCACGCTGTTGCCCTACGATCCCCAGTTCGAGGTCGGCCACACCCTCGCGGAAACCTTTCGCGAGGTGAAACTCAACCACCCACACTGCGCGAAGTTCTGCGTCCTCGGCGGGGCGAGTTGCAGCGCGAGAGAGTAAGTGACGCCAACACCAACGGGATCGATCCGAATGAAGCAAGAGGACGTCAAGCACTACTACGGACAGGTGCTCGAGAGCAGCGACGACCTGCAGACCGACGCCTGCTGCACGCCCGAGGACATCCCGGCACTGGTCAAGCAAGCGCTTGCGCGCATCCATCCGGAAGTCCTGAACCGCTACTACGGCTGTGGGCTCGTGGTGCCGGAGGCGCTGGAGGGCGCCCGCGTGCTGGACCTCGGTTGCGGCGCCGGGCGCGACTGCTTTGCCCTCTCGCAGCTGGTGGGCGCCGACGGCGAGGTGGTCGGCGTGGACATGACCGACGAGCAGCTCGCCGTCGCCCGCGACCATGTGGCCAACCACACCGAGCGCTACGGCTACGCCCGGCCCAATGTCACGTTCCTGAAAGGCTACATCGAATGCCTCGACGAGCTGGCGCTGGCTCCCGGCAGCTTCGATCTGATCGTCTCCAACTGCGTCATCAACCTCTCGCCGGACAAGGCCGCCGTACTGCGCGGGGCGAAGCGGCTGCTCAAGCCCGGCGGTGAGATGTACTTCGCCGATGTCTACAGCGATCGTCGGATACCGCAGGCGTTGACCGATGATCCGGTGCTCCACGGCGAATGCCTCAGTGGCGCCCTGTACTGGAACGACTTCCTCACCCTGGCGCGGGACGCCGGTTTCCGCGACCCGCGGCTGGTCACCGACCGCCCCCTGCAGCTCAACAACCCGGCGATCGAGGCGAAGATCGGCCACATCGGCTTCTATTCGGCCACGTTCCGCCTGTTCAACATCGACGAGCTGGAGCCGGCCTGCGAGGACTACGGCCAGGCCGTGATCTACAAGGGCACCCTGCCCGGCCAGCCCCGACGCTTCGTGCTCGACAAGCACCATGTCATGGACACCGGCCGGGTATTCCCGGTGTGCGGCAACACCTACCGCATGCTCGCCGACAGCCGCCTCGCCGCCCACTTCGAGTTCGTCGGCGAGGGCACCACCCACTACGGCATTTTTCCCGGCTGCGGCACCGACATACCCTTCGATCGCGATGCCGGCTCGTCGGGGGCAAACGGCAGCGGTTGCTGCTGACAGGCAGTCCAGCACGCACAGCGGCCTCGACGTCAAAACGATGTTGGCTGCCAATAGCAGTCAACCTCCTCGAGATGGCCAACATGTAGCCGCCGAGGCGGTAGGGGCGGATGGAGCGCAGCGCAATCCGCCATTTGCATGATGATGGACTTCGCTGCGGCTATGTCCACCCTACGCGAGC